>CADBYQ010000006.1 GCA_902798865.1 Pseudoselenomonas ruminantium
GATAGCTTTCCGCAGCGTTTGACAAGCCCGTCTAAGCGAAGGAAAGTTATTACCAGCAGGGCGGGCGTCTTATTTATCTCGATGTAAACCTAACGATTATTTGTTCTCGCTAACAACCTTGCGCACAACCTCAGCCACATGGTCAACGGTGAAGCCGAACTTCTCGAAGAGCACAGCTGCCGGCGCAGATGCACCAAAGCCTTCCATGGAAACCGTAGCGCCATCAAGGCCTACATATTTACCCCAGCCGAAATCGCTGAGTGCTTCCACAGCTACGCGGGCGCGAACCTTCTTCGGCAGAACACTTTCTTTGTATTCAGCACTCTGCTGTTCGAAGAGATCCATGCAAGGCATGGAAACAACGCGGACATCCACGCCTTCACCAGCCAGTTTAGCCTGCGTATCCACAGCCAGGGAAACTTCCGAACCCGTAGCGATGATGATACCATCCATATTGGCAGCATCTTTTGCTTCGGACACAACATAAGCACCCTTGAGAGCATCCTTGGAGGAACCAGCCAGCTGCGGCAGGTTCTGACGAGTCAGTACCAAAGCCGTCGGCGTCTTTTCGCTGGTCACAGCCAGATACCAGCCTGCAGCCGTTTCCGTTGCATCTGCCGGACGGAATACGTTGACATTCGGCTGAGAACGGAGCATAGCCAGCTGTTCAATCGGTTCATGCGTCGGGCCGTCTTCGCCGACACCAATGCTGTCATGCGTGAATACATAGGTCACAGGCAGGCCCATCAGCGCAGCCAGACGAACCATCGGTTTCGTGTAGTCGCTGAACACGAAGAATGTTGCTACATAATTCTTCAGACCACCATGGAGGGTGATACCATTAGCCATAGCTGCCATAGCCAGTTCACGCACACCGAAGTGCAGGTTGCGGCCGGCATAGTTATCCTTGGAGAAATCGCCTGCATCCTTCATGTCTGTCTTGTTGGAAGGAGCAAGGTCAGCACTGCCGCCAAACAGGTTCGGCAGGAGATCTTTCAGGCGGTTAATCATCGTACCGGACAGAGCACGGGTAGCCTGTGCCTTGTCTTCATAAGCCCAGAAATCTTCGTTCTCAAGGAGAGCTTTCGCATCAACAGGAGCATGGAACTTATCCCATTTAGCCTTGAGTTCTGGGAATTTAGCGCAGTAGTCAGCAAAGAGCTTATTCCAAGCTTCTTCTGCCTCAGCGCCCTTCTTGGCTTTTTCTTCATAATGGGCATAAACATCCTGCGGAATGTTGAAGGTCTTTTCCGGTTCCGGCCAGCCCAGATTTTCCTTGAGGGCCTTGACATTATCAACGCCGAGCGGTTCGCCATGTGCGCTGGCTTTACCCTGTTTTGCCGGGCAGCCATAACCAATCTGCGTCTTAACCGTGATGAAGGACGGATGTTCTTTGTCAGCCTTGGCCGCTTCAATAGCTTTGCCAATAGCTTCCAAATCATTGCCATCTTCTACAGTCAGCGTCTGGAAACCGAAAGCCTGCATACGTTTTTCCACATTTTCCGTGAAGGCAATATCCGTGCTGCCTTCGATGGAAATCTTATTGGAATCATAAAGCACAATCAGTTTGGAGAGGCCGAGCGTACCAGCCAGCGAGAAGGCTTCCGAAGAAATGCCTTCCATCATGCAGCCATCGCCGCCCAGAGCAAAGGTATAATGGTCAACCACATCATAGCCCGGCTTGTTGAATTCTGCAGCCAGATGAGCTTCTGCCATCGCCATACCTACAGCCATACCCATACCTGCACCCAGCGGGCCGGTCGTGGCTTCAACACCTACCGTGTGACCATATTCCGGATGCCCCGGAGTCAGCGAACCGTCCTGACGGAAGTTCTTCATATCATCCATGGTAAGGCCATAACCGAAGAAATGGAGCAGAGAATAAAGCAGCGTAGAACCATGACCACCGGACAGGATGAAACGGTCGCGGTTAGCCCACTGCGGATTCTTCGGGTTGTGGTTCATGTGGTTAGCCCACAGTTCATAAGCCATAGCAGCGCTGCCAAGGGGCAGGCCGGGATGACCGGAATTTGCCTTCTGTACAGCATCAGCTGCCAGAACGCGGATAGCGTTTACACAAGTGGTATCCATGTTACTCAATGTGTATCTCTCCTTACCTAAAATAGTTTCGTTTACAAACATCATTCTACAAAAAAAAATGGAAAATGTACAGACCCTTTGTCCATTTTCCATTAATTTCTTTTATGTTTTTTTAAGAAACGATTATTGATAATTACGTTTTCAAACAATGAAACTTAGAAGTTTCGCAAATCAGGACGCAGTTCCTGTGCTTTCCCCATGTAGACATGCTGAATATCTGCCTGTTTGATTTCTGTATCGACGAGCAGCAGCACACGAATGCAACGTTCCATGGATTCATCTACCTCAGGCACCCGCGTATCAAAAAGGGGAACCTTATCAAAGCCTTCCATCTGACGGGCCCCCGTTGCCGGAAAACCTGCGGTCAGATCGCTGGTACAACTGAAGATACAAGCACCGATATCCTCCGGCTTCACCTTGTTGCGCCGCAGAATCTGCGACAGCAGCATTTTGGCTGCCTGCCAGATTTCCTCCTTCTTGTTCTCCCCGACTACAATTGCGCCGCGAATTCCTCTCATAAATCATTCCTCCTCATCTACCTGTGAATTTAGGGCTCCTTATGAATTTCCCAAATAATCCTCAGGCTAAGTATAAATGCGATTAAATATCCCAAAACGCCCAACAGGGGTATTTCCATTATTTTAGGCGTCATCTGCGTTGTACAGATGGTACTTGACCCAAGCAGAAGCGCCGCAACCAACACTGCTAATATCACCTTGTTAATCATGCGGTCAAGATGCCGCAGAGGTTCTTCTGACCCCGTAACATCGAGATTCACCTTGGTCTGACCGCTCATGGTCATTTTGAGAATATCGGAAATCTGCTCGGGCAGCTGGGCTGATTTTTTCAGGAGCATCAAGCCCTCCTGCTTAGCCTTTTCGAGCTCGTCCTTCCAATCAAAATTCTTCTTGTAATCCACAGCAAGGCTGCGGGCAAAGATTTCCACGAAGCTGACCTTCGGGCAGCAAAGCCGCATAACGCCTTCTACCGTCAGCACGCCACGCGCAAACATCGAAAGCCCCTGCGGACAGTCAATATGGTGAACCCGCATCAGATTCATAATCTGACGCGTCAGTACCCCCATCTGCAATTCGCTGAAGTCCAGACTGCTGTACTGTGCCAACATGGCATCAATATCCTGATAAAGCGCCGTATGGTTGACTTTTCCCTTAACAATCCCCAGGGAAAGCACCGCTGCCTTCATTTCAAAGGTATCATGATGTGCCAAGGAGTATACCGCCTTGCGGATAGCCGCCCGGTCACGCCCGGACAGCCTGCCCATCATGCCTAAATCCAGCCAGACAATACGACCATTGCGAATCCAGATATTGCCGGGGTGAGGGTCTGCATGGAAGAATCCGTCCTCGATAATCTGCCGCACATAATTTTCACCCAAGCGACGGCCCAAAGTATTGATATCATAGCCCCGTTCCTTGAGCTTGGCAAAATCGTCAATACAGATTCCGTCCACATACTCCATCACCAAAATATGCTGCATGGAGAGATTACGGAAAACCCGCGGGCAGGTTACATAATCCACATCCCGGTTGAGATGCGTAAATTCTTCAATATGGTCAGCTTCCATGAGAAAGTCCATTTCCTGCTTGGCAATGGTCCACATTTCATCGAGTACCATATTGAAGTCGATAACATCCTGGGAACGGCTCACCACTTTCAGTAGTGTAGCCGCCCGCTTTAACAGGACGATATCCTTGCTCATTATCTCATATATACCAGGCCGCTGTACCTTCACCACTACTTTTTCTCCGGTGGTAAGCACTGCCCGATGAACCTGCGCAATACTGGCGGAGCCGATGGCTTCCTCATCAATATAAGAGAACACCTGATTCCAACGGCGGTTGTATTCCCGCTCAATAACCTCCACCACAGTGGTAAAGGGCATCGGTTTGGCCTCAGACTGCAGTTTCATCAATTCATCGCAGTATTCCGGCGGCAGAAAATCGGGGCGCATACTCATAACCTGGCCTAACTTTACAAAAGTAGGGCCTAAGTCTTCAAGGATTTGCCGCAATTTTTCCGGAGTTACGCCCTTGACGATATCCCGCTTTCTAAGCACCGCCACCATTTCCTTCAGGCGGTTGGCGGTGCCAGCATCTTCACTTTTCTTAAAGAATTGTCCCAGCATAGTACTGGCTCCTTTAGTCATAAGTCTGCTTCTATGTTGATGTTACTTATTTCTTGCCGTATTTCTCTGCTAACTGCTGTTTCACCGTTTCATTGGCCAGGAAGTCATCATACGTCGTCACGCGGTCAACTACCCCATCCGGCGTAATGTCAATAATGCGGTTGGCAATGGTCTGCACGAACTCATGGTCATGGGACACAAAGAGTGCCGTGCCGCCAAAGGCGATAAGACCGTTATTGAGTGCCGTGATGGATTCCAAATCCAGATGGTTGGTCGGCTCATCCATCAACAGGACATTTGCACCGGAGAGCATCATCTTGGACAGCATGCAGCGCACACGCTCACCACCGGAGAGTACAGACGCTTTTTTGAGGCTTTCCTCACCGGAGAAGAGCATACGGCCTAAGAAGCCGCGCACAAAGGTTTCATCCGGGTCTTTGGAATACTGACGCAGCCAATCTACAAGCGACAGAGACACACCGTCAAAGTAAGCGGAGTTATCTGCCGGCAGATAAGCCTGCGTAGTCGTTACGCCCCATTTGAACGTACCTTCATCCGGTTCTTCCTCGCCCATGAGAATCTTAAAGAGCATGGTCTTACCGATGCTGTTCGGGCCGACGAAAGCCACCTTGTCGCCGCGCTTCAGCGTGAAGCTGACATTTTTGAGCACCTGCTCGCCATCAACGGTCTTGGAAATGCCGTCCACCTGCAGGAGCTGGTCACCAGCTTCGCGGTCCGGTGTAAAGGCAATGTATGGATAACGACGGGAAGACGGCTTGATGTCCTCCACCTTGATTTTATCGAGGAGTTTTTTACGGCTGGTTGCCTGCTTGGATTTAGCTGCATTAGCAGCAAAGCGGGCAATAAAGTTCTGCAATTCCTTGATTTTTTCCTCAGCCTTTTTGTTCTGCTCCTTCTGCAGCTGCAGAGCCAGCTGACTGGACTGATACCAGAAGTCATAGTTACCAGCGTAGAGCTGAATGGCGCCGAAGTCTACATCACAGATATAGGTGCAGACCTGATTGAGGAAGTGACGGTCATGGGATACCACGATAACGGTATTTTCAAAACCAGCCAGGAAATCTTCCAGCCAGTTGATGCTTTCTACGTCCAAATGGTTGGTCGGCTCGTCCAGGAGAAGGATATCCGGATTGCCAAAGAGTGCCTGTGCCAAAAGTACACGCACCTTTTCCTTGGCCGTGAGGTCCGCCATCTTCATGGTGTGTTCCTCTTCGGGAATGCCCAGACCATTTAAGAGGCGGGCAGCTTCAGACTCCGCATCCCAACCGTTGAGTTCGGCAAATTCGGCTTCAAGTTCTGATGCCTTCATGCCATCTTCTTCGGAGAAATCCGGCTTGGCATACAGGGCATCTTTTTCGTCCATGATTTCGACCAAACGCTTATGCCCCATGATAACCGTACGCAAAACTTCATAATCATCATAAGCATAATGGTCCTGCTGCAATACAGCCAAACGCTCACCCGGCGTAATTTCGATATTACCGCCAGTCGGTTCAATCTCGCCGGACAGCAATTTCAAAAACGTGGATTTACCGGCACCATTGGCGCCGATAATACCATAGCAGTTCCCCGGCGTAAATTTCAGATTTACATCCTTGTAAAGTACACGCTTGCCAAATTGTAAACTAACATTGTTGGTCGTAATCATAAGTTATTAATATCCTCTCATCTTGTAATTAACGTGACAACATTTCGCGGAACATACTCATAATGCTCTGCCCATAGGTATACCCCGGAACTGCCCAACGGCCATTGAGATCCGTCCAGCTATTCAAGGTCCGTGAACCATACGTGTTACGCACCAGGCCATAGCGGGGATCTACCACCTGTTCACTCGGCTGGCGGGTAGAAGCATAGGCCAGTAAATGCTGAATCTGTGCCCGCACACCCAGCTGAGCCGAGCTGAAATAAGCGCCCTTCACCTCACTGCTGGTCGTTCCCAAACCGCAGTAGTTGTTCTGGTCAGGTGTTACCGTTCCGCCATAGCGGAAGAACCCCGTTTCCTTTAAGGCCTGAGCAAAGGCCACATCCGGACGAATCCCCTCACGTGCGCCTTCTTCGTAATAGTAGGCCACCAGTTCCTGCGGCGATACCGAGATATCCGGCCGAGGATTTACGCTTAACAGATACTTCACACATTGTTCCTGACTGGCCAGCGGCGTTCCCATGATGGAATCATCATAAGCCGATACCGTCTGATGAACCTTAATGGTGTTTTCCACCTTCTCGACAGGCGGATTCAGGATGGCATCAATGCGGGATTCCAGACTGCGCGTTCCGCGTTCCACGGTACGGGTGCTGCTGCCTCCCATGTTTAACTTATGATGGGTATCCACCTTGGTTTCCATTTCCGGATTCATCGCCATATGACGGGCTTCGCTGTAATCCGGCACAGCAAAAGCCAAGCTGCCAGCCAACAGGCCAGCCATAACCACTCTCGAACAACGGTCAAATATCACGAACAGTACACTCCTTAACTTATCAAAACAGACTTCCATAGACATAATAAAGGGCAAAAATGCCGCTTATTAACCAAACCATTCCTGCCACCTGCCGGAAATTCCCGGCCATGCTCATAAAAAGCGCATAACCAATCAACGAAGCTCCCAAAGCCGTAGCAAAATTTCCCGTCAACGGTAACAGCAAGACCAACACGCTAATGGCCAACACCTCAGCCCGCCGCTCCAAAGGATTTTCCGAAAGCGGACAGTCCGGCAATGCCGCCAACAGCAGTAAAAAACCACTGCCCACGAGCACGGGTACTGCCATGGCGGGAAAAGCTGCCATAGCCGCAATAAGCGGTTCACAAAACAGTGCCCCGACAAAAAGCAGTGCTGCGGCTAACAGCCCCCGCCGACCATTTCCTTCTGCAGGAACTGCCGATACCGGGGAAATAACCAGCGGCGGTACACCGCACAGCGCCCCTAAGGTGCCCAACGCAAACAGGAAGCGGACACCCTCTACAGTTTTGCCTGCCCGGGACAAAGCTGAAAATGTACTCCAGTGAATTGCACTGAGCATAACCAACAGACTGAACACGGTCACAAGATAAAAGGCACTGTTTTGGACATCCGAAACGCCTAAAGACAACTGGCCCAACACTTTTTCCAACCCCTCCGGGAGAAAAAAAGGCGCTGCAGGAATCACCCAAAAGCCTTCGCTAAATGTAACTGCGCCTGTAACCACCATACCGGAAAACAAGGCACTACGCCAACCACCAGCCAGCAGGGCCAGAGTCAACACAATACCGGCCATGCTCCAATACATCAGCGGGTCAGCAGCGTCGCCGAGCATCGTAACCTGCCAAGGCGAGGTAATCACAATACGCCCCATCTTCAGGCCCAAACAGATTAAAAATACCGCCAGCGCCAGCTTTATCCCCCAGGGAAATATCCGCGGCAGATTCCAGCGTGGAAGACAGGTACTTCCCTGCCAAAGGAGCAAGCCCAACAGTGAGGCGGAAAAACTAATGCCCAGCATGGCCTGCCAGCCTAAACCATGGGAAATGGCCACAATAAAGACCAGATACCCGGTTGCGGTCAAAGATGGCGTCAAAACAACACCATACCGCTTGTAAGCAGACCACAATGTTCCCGCCAGCGACAACAACACACCTACTGTAAAACTGCCGGCAAAATCCATTCCCGCCTGCTGCAACATGGAAGCTGCCGCTGTAAATATCGCCAAAGAGGCCATCGCCATGGTCACCCCGGCGAAAATATCCCGGCCAAAACGCATAAACAGCTCATCCTCCATACAGTACACTAATTTTATTTTAACACAGGACAGGCAAAAAAGACAATTACCGCTCAGTTAAAAACATATAAGCTGCCTTCATCCCATCAACTGCAGCACTCATAATGCCCCCGGCGTAGCCAGCACCTTCTCCCATAGGATAAAGTCCGTTTATGCCCTCTGCCAGCATCGTTTCCCGGCTGCGGCAGATACGGCAGGGCGCCGAAGAACGTGCCTCCACACCGGTCATTACTGCGCCCTTATCGGCAAAGCCCTTGATTTTATGGTCAAAATGCGGCAGCGCACCTTCCAGCGTGCGGGTAAGAAAATCTGGCAAGCACTTATGCAAGTCCACCGCTTTTACCCCCGGCTGATAGGTCGGCGTGGTCAAGAACTGCGTAGAACCAAACGTGCCCCCCAGGAAATCCCCTACGGTCTGCACCGGTGCATGATAATTCCGGCCACCGAGGTTAAAGGCCAGCTTTTCCAGTTTATCCTGCAGATTCATGCCCGCGAGCACTTCCTGGCCGAAATCCTCAGGCCCCACCTGCACCAACAGTGCACTGTTGGCAATGCCGGAATCACGCTTGTAATTGCTCATTCCGTTCGTGCAAACCTGTTCTTTAAGCGACGTTGCTGCAACCACCTGTCCGCCGGGACACATACAGAAGGAATACGCCCCGCGTCCAGTCACAGGGTCCTTATAGGTCAGCGCATAGTCCGCCACCGGCAGGCGGGGATGACCCGCATCCTCACCGTATTGCGCTCGGTCGATAAATTCCTGCGGATGCTCAATGCGCACGCCGATAGCAAAGGGTTTTGCCTCCATTTTCAAGCCTTTTGCCAACAGCATGCGATAAGTATCGCGGGCTGAATGGCCAATTCCCATAAAGACCTGCTGACAGGCAATGCGTTCTTCAGCGTTGACGATGACCGCCTGCACCTGACCCTGCTCAATTTCCATATCCGTAACCTGCGCATTAAAGCGGACTTCACCACCCAAGCGGATGATTTCCTTGCGGATGTTTTTGACCACGCCCTGCAATAAATCCGTACCGATATGCGGCTTATGCAAATAGCGAATTTCCTCAGGCGCCCCGGCCGCGATAAAGGCCTCAAGCACATCCTGAATATGTCCGTCACTAATGCGGGTAGTCAGCTTGCCATCCGAGAATGTACCCGCACCACCTTCACCAAACTGCACATTAGAACGCTCATCCAATTTCCCCGTCTGCCAGAAGCACTCTATGGCCGCCTTACGGCTGTCCACATCACCGCCGCGTTCCAAGACCAACGGATTCCAGCCCGCTTTAGCCAATGTCAATGCCGCAAACATGCCTGCAGGGCCAAAACCGACCACCACAGGACGCAAATCACGATTTGTATGCGCACGGAAATTTAATGGAGCAGCCTTCTTCGGCACCAAAATTTCCACATTTTTATCCTTGCGCAGTTTTTGCAGCACTTTCTTCTCCGGCATATTCACCGACACATCCAGCATATAAACAAACTGCACCGGCGCGCCATGATAACGACGGGCATCTACAGCCTTACGTACAATTACCACCTCAGCAACAGCCTGAGGTGGTAATTGCAATCGCTTGGCTGCAAGTGTTCTCAACGGGCGCTCATCATCAAAAGCCACCTGTAAGTTTTTTATACGAATCACTTGAACCTTCACTCCATACCTTTACTTGTTTTCTTATTCTTCACCACAATATGCGCCAACACATCATGATTGGTGACCGTTACCCCTGGCGGGAGTTCCAGTTTAACAGTCTTATTGGTATTCTTATACACATCCGCCAACGAAATCTTTTCGGTGTTCACCGAAGTCAAATTGGCAATGACATTTTCTGCACCGGCAATCTCAATTTGCAGCGGGTCCGGTTTGATGGCCACCAGTTCCAGGGCACTGTTCAAATCATCCCCGGGAACAGGCGTTATCGTGACAATTTTCTTGGTCAGGCCTCTGGCCATACGCACAGCCACATACATCGTAGACGGCTGAATGGTTACCCCGGACACCTCCCGGCCATCCGCATTGATTGCCGTCAGCGGCACCTGCAGGGAAAAATCTGTCTCATTTTTGCTGGTAAGCCCTACGTAGCCAATAAGCCTTTCTACTTCATTTACCAGCGAAGATGGTCCTTCCACCGTCACTTCTTCACTGGCTTGTGTAACACTTGCTACCGTCACGCCACTGGCCGGCGAACCATTGACATTGATATCCGCCCGCACTTTACGCTGTACGATGGGGTCCAACATAACCTCCATGGTTCCCGGATATACATCCACCAGTTCGAACCCCTGGGGCATATCGACTTTAACCTTATACTCTTTCTTCCCTGCTTCCGCACCATGCAAATCCACATAAGCACGGAAATCCGCATCGCCATTGTTGACAAAAAGCGACCGCACCCCACGCACAGTAATCTTGACTTTATCCTCATTCTGCGTGACCTTATACCCTTCCGGTACATTAACCAATTGAACCGGAATCGTAAAATTTGCTTCCGTAGAAGGGTTTTGATCATTCATCACATAGCCCCAAAGGATTACCGCCACCAATATAGAAGCGATTTTAGCCGCTAAATTACGCTGAATCAAACTGCGAAAGCTGGAAATCATTTCTTCTTCCTCCAGTTCATCACCATATCCTTAATCGTTGTGTTCGGCATCTCAAAGGCAGGCATCAATACCTCCTTCAAATATTCCGGACTTAAATGCCGCATGATATGCCCATTTTCGGCTACGGAAATCGTTCCGGTTTCCTCGCTGACCACGACAATCAGCGCATCGCACTGCTCCGAAAGGCCGATAGCCGCTCGATGGCGGGTTCCCAATTCCGTGGAAAGCGTGCGATTTTCCGTCAGCGGCAAAAGACAGCCCGCAGCAATCAGACGATTGCCCCGGATAACCGTAGCACCATCATGCAACGGCGTATTGACAATAAAGACATTTAACAAAAACTCTGCCGAAATAAGTCCATCAATCTGAATCCCTGTGGCGCTGACATCATTTAAGCCCATATTGCGCTCAATGACCAATAGCGCCCCCGTTTTCGTAGCCGCCAGCTGCTTAACCGCTTTGGTGATTTCATCCACCAAATGTCTGGCCTGCTCATCATCGAGTAATGCCGACGAGCCTAAAAAGCGCCCCTGCCCCAAATGCTCCAAGGCGCGCCGCAATTCTGGCTGAAAGACGATGGGCAATGCCACAAACAGCAGGGTCACGGTTTTTTGCAGCAGCCAGGATATCACATGCAAATCCAGCCAGCTGCACACCATGGTTACGGCCAGCAGAACCAATATTCCTTTGACCAGCGTAATGGCCCGTGTATCCTGCAGCATTTCATAGACTTTATACAAGATTGCCGCCACTATCAGGATGTCCAACACATCAAACCACCCAATGGTGGAAAGAATCCCATGAAATTGTGCTGGCAACGTAAAATCAATCGGCATAAAACAAAACTCCCTAGTATTACATTCCTGTTATATCTTTACTCACTATTATAAAAAGAATTCGTGTTCTTTGTAAAGAATTCCTTGTCTTTATCGTAAAAAGTTTACGCCTTTTTTCTTAAAATAACATGAAAAAAGAGAATTGGCCGATAAAAATCAGCAAATTCTCTTTACCTGCACTTATTTTATTTCGCGAATCCAGCCTTCCGGTGCTTCGACCGTACCGAGCTGCACACCGCGGAGCGTATTGTACAGTTTGGTGAGTACAGGGCCCATTTCCTGCATACCGCTCGGGAACGTGATTTCCTTGTCTTTGGCAACCACCTTGCCCACAGGGCAGATAACCGCTGCCGTACCACAAAGACCGGCTTCGGCAAAATCCTCCAGTTCCGTAAACTTCACCGGACGATGTTCGACCTTGTAGCCCAAATTCTCAGCCAGCGTTACCAGTGAGCGACGAGTGATGGACGGCAGAATGGAACCGGATTTCGGCGTTACGATAACGTTGTCCTTCGTGACGAAGAGGAAGTTGGCACCGCCTGTTTCTTCCACATAAGTACGGGTAGCGGCATCCAGATACATATTTTCATCAAAGCCGTTCTCATGCGCCAAAATATACGGATGCAGGCTCATGGCATAGTTAAGGCCGGCTTTGATATCACCGGTGCCATGTGGTGCTGCACGGTCAAAATCGCTGACGCAAATCGTAATGGGTTTAATGCCGTTCTTGAAGTACGAGCCTACCGGCGTACCAAAGAGGCGGAACTGATACTCATCCGACGGCTTAACGCCAATAACCGGCCCCGTAGCGAACAGATACGGACGCAGATACAACGCACCACCAGACTCATAAGGCGGAATCCAATCCTTGTTCGCAGCGACCACCTGATCTACTGCTTCCATAAACATTTCTTCCGGCACGGGCGGCATAACCAACCGTTTAGCGGAATCCATCATACGCTTGGCATTCAAATCCGGGCGGAAAGTAACAATGCGCCCATCTTTGGTACGATAAGCCTTCAACCCTTCAAAAACTTCCTGGCAATACTGTAAAATACCAGCACACTCATTAAGTACAATGGTCGCATCTTCCGTCAGACCGCCTTTTTCCCAATGACCATCTTTGTAGTTAGCCACATAACGCTTGGTAATCGGCTGATAGGTGAATCCTAACTTTGACCAATCAATATTTACATTTGCCATGCTAAAACCCCTTTTCTTTTTCCTCAAAGTAACTTCATTTTATGCCTGCAATATACAAATGTCAAGATTTTCACCATTATTTTGCTAAAAATCAACCAAAAGTACAACCACGTACATATATAGCACACAAATGTATCACAGCGCAGTCATCTGTTTCTGACGCAGTTCCTTTAACGCAGCTGACAGATTTTCCCGAATATCACCGGCCAGCAGGCCTTCACCTTTTTCACCATAGGCAATATCCCCCGCCCGGCCATGCAGATATACCCCCATCAAGGGTGCCAGACCGCTTTCCGTCTGTTTCATCAGACCGGCAATCGTTCCTGCCAACACATCACCGCTGCCTGCCGTAGCCATGCCCGGGTTCCCCAGCGTAGACAAAAAGACCATGCCATCCGGGTAAGCAATCAGCGTACACTCACTCTTTACCACCAATATGCACTGATATTCCGCAGCAGCCTCACGCACAATCGGGAGCAAAGACTCACGCAGTTCCGACACGGAAACGCCCAAAAGTCCAGCCATCTCCCCTAAATGTGGCGTAAGAACGGGAACCTGCGGCAGCTTGCTCAAATCATCCGGCTGGTGATTAAACGCAAAAATGGCATCCGCATCCATAATCAGCGGCTTGTTTACCTTAGCCGTGAACATACGGATTAATTCCTGCGTTTCCATGGCACGGCCCAGGCCCGGGCCAATAAGTACAGCATCATGGCTCTGCGACAATTCCAGCAAGCGGTTCAAAGCTTGTTCGCCGCTCAATATTCCTGCAACCGTCTCCTCCACCGGCTGAACCATCACTTCCTGCAGCTGCCCGGCCAAAATCGGCTGCACAGACGCCGGCACAGCCAGGGTAACCACCCCAGCGCCAGCCTGCAAGGCAGACATTGCCGCCAACGCTGCAGCGCCGGTCATCCCTAAGGAACCTGCAATCACGAGTATTCTGCCGCAATCCCCTTTATGCACCGCTTTGCCCCGCAACGGCAAAAGCGTTTTGGCCAGTTTATCATTCAACAGCGACTGCTGAATCTTATCGCTTTGCAATAACGACTGCGGAATACCGATATCGTCCACAATCAACTGCCCGGTCATATCCGCACCGGGGCTCAACAAATGCCCCACCTTGGGCAGTCCCAAAGTCAGCGTCATGTCTGCCATCACAGCAACGGTTGAAACCCTTCCCGTATCCGCTTCTACGCCGCTGGGAATATCAATGGCCAGTACCTTTTTCCCCGCCTCATTGACTTCTTCAATCAAACGCAAAACCTTTTTCTTCAATTCGCCATTAAAGCCCGTGCCTAAAATGCCATCCAAAACAGCATCGGTAAACTTTAAGGCCAAATGCAGCCGGTTCCAGTCCCGGTCTTCCTCCAGTCTATGCACTTCCAGCCCCATTTTATCCGTCGTCTTTTTCATGCGGGACGCCGTCGTTTTTAGATGTTCAGGCTCGCAAGTGAGGAAAATCTTGATTTTAGCCCCCATATTACTAAGGTACCTAGCCGCAGCAAAAGCATCGCCGCCATTATTGCCGCTGCCTGCCAGGACACAAATCGTCTTGCCTGCCACATTCCCCAGCAAATGCTCCATCGCCTGTGCCACTCTGTGCCCGGCACTTTCCATCAGCAGCAATTCCGGCAGCCCATATTCCTCCGCTGCTAACCGATCGATATTCCGCATCTCATCACTTGTCGCAATCTTCATCATTCTGCCTCCATCACACACTGTGCCGCTGCATATTCTTTCGTATGCGTCAGCGATATCCAAACTTTTTTAACGCCTTTCTTCTGCGCAAAATCAGCAAAAAATCCCGTAAGCCCCACCTGCGGACAGCCCAAATCATCCGGCAGGATTTCAATTTCCGTAAGGCTGCCGCCCCGCAGCCCCGTGCCAAAAGCCTTTAATACAGCCTCCTTGCCGGCGAAGCGGGCAGCAAAACTCTGACCTGCCTGCTGTCCCCGGCTGCGGCAATAAGCAATCTCTGCCGGAGTAAACACACGGCTTACAAAACTATCCCGTACCACGGCCTTATCCACCCGTGCCACTTCCACAATATCCATACCAATTCCTGTAACCAAGCCAGCCTCCTGCAAATGTACCATTTCTTGACAAAGAATAAGCCGGCCTAGCAGCCGGCTATATCTTGCCTTACCTATTACATTGACGTTGTTGCCATATTGCTGCTAGCCGCACCATTCGTTGACGGCGTAGCAGGACCGCTGTTCGCAGCCGGAGTATTTGCTGCTCCCGTATCCGTATTTGCTCCCTGCTTGCCGCCTGGAGCCTCATTGGGATTAAACCGATAATTCCGCGCAATAAAGATTTCTACCCGACGGTTTTGCTGTCTGCCAGCATCCGTCTTGTTGTCAGCAATCGGCCGATACTCACTATAACCAATCGCACTAAACCGCGCCGGATTCAACGATTTTTCAGCAGCTAACACAGCTTTCATCAAATTCATCGCACGGGAAGCACTCAACTCCCAGTTGGAAGGATACTGCGCCGTACTGATGGGCACGTTATCCGTGTGTCCGGAAATAACCACCCGTTCCGGCAGAGACGCCAGCATGCCGGCCACTACAGGCACAATGGACTGTGCCTGCCCAACAAGCTGAGCAGAGCCAGAGGGGAACAAAGCTCGTTCCTTAATGCGAATCATCAGACCTTCTTCTGCCATTTCTGTACTCAGCTGGTCTTCCAGATGATTTTCCTCGATGTATTCCTGCATCTTTTTCTGAATTTCTTCTAACTGTTTGTTTTCGGCAAAATAAGCAGAATTACCTAAGTCTTCATCCGAAGGAGTCTCCGCCCGACGGCCAACATTGGGGCCTGCCTTATCAAAGAAGGACGGACCGCCCATGTTGAATGCTGCCGTAAAAGCCTGAGCAAGTTCTGACATCTTCTTCTGGTCTGTCTGCGAAATAGCAAACAGCGCAATAAAGAGCGCCAAAAGCAAGGTCATCAAGTCAGAATATGGCAGGAGCCAAGGCTCGCCTTCATGTTCTTCATGAGGCGGATGATGTTTTTTTCTAGCCATCAAATCACTCCTTCTTCAACCCTTCACGTTCGGACTGAGGAATGAATACCATCAGTTTTGCTTCAATGGCCGTAGGTGAATCACCGGCCTGCAGGGAAAGAATCCCTTCAATAATCATACGCTTTTCGCTGACCTCTGCCTTGGACAAAAGTTTCAGCTTATTCGCCATGGGCAGATACACAACGTATGCAGTAAAAATACCCAGAATTGTAGCAACGAATGCTGCTGCAATAGCATGACCTAACTTGTTAACGTCGTTCAAGTTACCCAAGGCAGCGATAAGACCGATAACGGCGCCCAACACACCAAGGGTCGGAGCATAAAGACCTGCCTGTTCAAGCATGGAACGCCCTTCAGCATGGCGTTCCTGCATAACAGCAAGCTCTGCATCCAAAACATCACCAACGAATTCCGGATCCATACCATCAATGACCATCCCCAACCCTGTACGGAAGAACGGGTCTTCAATATCCTGCACCTTACCTTCCAATGCCAGGATACCTTCACGGCGGGCAATTTGGGAAAGTTCGATGAACATATTGAGCAAATCCGCTTTTTCATGAAGTGCCGGTTTAAAGAAAACCATTTTAATCAGTTTAGGCAGATTTTTCAACTGGTTCATGTTGAAAGCCGTGAACAAGCAAGAGAACGTACCACAAATAATAATCAGGAATGCTGCCGGGTTGTTCAGTGAGCTAATCGGTGCGCCCTTGATAATCATACCTACGAATACGGAGATAAGACCACCTACCGCACCAATGAGTGTTGAAATTTCCAAGATAAAAGCCCCCCTAACCTTCCTTTGCTAACGAAGGAACATCATCTATTTTTTGCATATACTTGTACATACTTGTATAATTCCATACCAATAACAAAAATCCTACTAACTTGGCGGAAAAATTTTTCCTCTTTTTATAATAAATTTTTATTATTATATCATACATTCATCAAAAGTATGGTATAATAGATGGGAATAAAACTAGTTTATATAGAGAAAGAAGCGATACGATGGAACTAAGACAACTTGAATATTTCCAGATGGCCAGCCGTCTGCGAAATATCACCAGAGCTGCGGAGCGTCTCCGTGTATCCCAGCCCAACATCACCGTAGCGATTAAAAAGCTGGAGGCAGAACTGGGCATTCAGCTCTTTGACCGCAGCCAGAAACAGCTTTCCCTGACTCCGGAGGGAGCCGTCTTTCTCAATCGCGTAGAGCTGGCACTGCGCAATATTCAGGATGCTGTACTGGAAGTCAACGACTACAAACAGCTCCAAAAAGGTACCATCAAAATCGGTATTCCGCCGATGATGGGTGCCTACCTCTTCCCCAAAATCTTCTCCAGTTTCCAACGCCGTTATTCCCATCTGGAAATCTTCATGCACGAAGAAGGCTCCATGTCCATTCGCGAACAGCTGGAACGCGATGAACTGGACTTCGGCATCATCATCATCTCCGGTGCCAGCAACCATCTGCAGCTCCTGCCCATGACCCAGGATCAGATTGTCTGCTGCGTTCCCGAAGACAGCCCGCTGGCAGCCAAGAAAAGCATTTCCCTTCACGATATTGCTGAGGAAAACATCATCATGCTGAAGGAAGGCTCCTTCCTGCGCCAGGCTATACTTTCCCGAATGAAGGATGAAAACATCACGCCCAACATCGTACTGGAGTCCAATCAGGTCGTTACCCTGAAAGGGTTAGTTGCCAGCGGTGTCGGCATTGCCTTTCTGCTTAACATGGTAGTCGAAGATACGCCCGGTGTCAAGGCCATTCCTCTGTCCGACCCGCTCATTGTCGATGTCGGCCTTGCCTGGAAAAAAGACCGCTATATCTCAAAAGCCGCCCAATCCTTCATTGATTTCTGCAAGGATCTGCTCAAAGAACGGAATGCAAAAACAAAAAAATAAGCATAAGGCACAAAATCGACGGTTCATACGAACCGCCGATTTTTGTTTTATGCTAATTTGCAATTACATCACGATATGTGCCATGACAAAGCCCATGCAGCAACCAGTTGCTACACCGATAAGGCCCGGAATCATAAAGCTGTGATTCAGAATGTACTTGCCGATGCGGGTAGTACCGGAACGGTCGAAGCCAATGCAGGCCAGGTCGGAGGGATAAGTCGGCAGGAAGAAGTAACCATAGCAGGCAGAGATGAAGGACATGATCATCACCGGGTCCATGCCTACAGACAGAGCCAGCGGCACAACGATAGCGATAGCTGCGGCCTGCGAGTTAACCAGCTTGGACGTCAGGAAGGCGATGATAGCATATGCCCAGGGATAAGCCGTTACAGCAGCACCCAGGCTCTGCTTGAGGAAGGTCATGTGTGCACCGAAGTACGTGCTGGCCATCCAAGCAACACCATATACGGATACGAGTGCTACGATACCAGAGCGGAATACCTGGCTGTTGCCCACATCCTTAGCCTTGATGTTACAGGTCAGGAGGATCATTGCTGCTACAAAGAGCATAACCATCTGGATAACTACTGTCATGGAGATGGGTTTCATAACACCTTTCGCATTCGGGAAATGCGGCAGCAAATCCGGGAAGTTGCCCAGGCAGGCAATAACGAGAATACCAGCAAAGAAGATGTACATTGCACGGTAGTAAGTTGCCGGCAGTTCCTTGTCCATCAGGGATTCCGTATCACCATATACATAGTTGCGGTTTTCCGGGTCCTTGATGAATTCCTGGAAGCGTTCATCATCAGCCAGTTCCTTACCACGGCGGTAAGACCAAAGCGCGCCGCAGAGCACACCAAAGCCCGTTGCCGGAATGGATACAGCCAGAATCTGCAGAACCGTGTAATTGAAGTTATGAGCGGCAAAGAAGCCAACGATGGATACAACAGCTACCGATACAGGGGAAGCACAGATAGCCATCTGAGAAGCCACCGAAGCCACAGCCATCGGACGCTCCGGACGGATGTTCTGCTTGATAGCGATATCATAGATAATCGGGAACATGGTGTAAACCACGTGGCCAGTACCGCAGAGCACCGTCAGAAACCAGGTCGTGAGCGGAGCAAAAATCGTAACCTGTTTCGGATTGCTGCGCAGGAATTTCTCTGCGTACTTCAGCATAACCGTAAGACCGCCGGAAGTCTGCAGGAAGCCGGCGCAGGTAACTACTGCCAAAATCGTAAGCATTACGTCAATCGGCGGAGTACCCGGTTTGTACTGGAATACAAACGTAAAAATGATGAGACCAATGCCACTGATAACTGCCAGACCGATACCGCCATGGCGGACACCGAAAATCAAGCAGGCCAGAAGCACTACGAGACCTAATAACATTTCCATAATTATTAATCTCCCTTTCCTTAAAAAATCTCGTTAACAGATCATTTCCCCTTGTGATTTCTATTCGTCAAAGCTAAGAAATCTCCTGCAACCGACAAAAAAATTTCATAACTTTTCTAAATAGTATCAATAAACCCTAAAACCTGCTAACACGTTGCTAATTATACTACAGAACCTATATATTAGTAAATACTATTTATTATAAAATATTTTAATGATTATCAATATTTATCGTAAGTTAATCATAACTAATCATAAGCTACCATATACACTCAAATTGAACACCAATGCTTGACACCAACTAAACAAATTCAGTATAATAGCTATATCATAAAAACATACTTTTAAGGCAATGGCGCCTTTTGCGACTCCCAGTCAATAGTCAGGCAGGATAACTGTCTCCTTTTGGCTGTGCAGCGGCAAAAGGCGTTTTATTTTACCAATTAAAGAAAGAAGGTTATTTATGGAATTACTAAACTCTATGGTCGACAGTATCAATACCCTGCTATGGTCTTATGTCCTCATTGTTGTTCTCGTAGGCTGCGGCATTTACTTCACCTTTGCCACAAAATTTGTCCAGCTGCGCATGCTGCCGGAAATGATTCGTCTGCTCACTGAAGGAATGGGCACCAAGACAGAGGGAAATTCAATCAGTGCCTTTCAGGCATTCTGCGTCAGCACAGCCTCTCGTGTAGGTGTTGGCAATATCGCCGGCGTAGCGATTGCCATCGTCACCGGTGGCCCCGGTGCAGTATTCTGGATGTGGGTTATCGCCTTTATTGGCTGTGCTACAGGCTTTGTCGAAAGTACGTTAGCACAGATTTACAAAATTCAGCGTCCGGACGGCTCCTTCCATGGCGGGCCTGCTTATTACATCAAAAATGCCCTGCACCAGCCTGGCATTGCAAAACTCTTTGCCGTGCTCTTATCCGTAACCTTCGGCCTTATCTACAATTCGGTACAGGCAAATACGATTGCCCTGTCTGCCTCCACGGCTTTTAATGTGCCCCCATCGGTAACGGCAGGTGTACTGGCTTTCTTTACCGGTTTGGTAATTTGCGGCGGTGTACAGCGCATTGCTCAGGTAACTGAATTTCTCGTGCCCATCATGGCTGGTCTTTACATTCTCGTAGCCATTATCATCACCATCATGAATATTGAGCAGGTTCCCGGTATGTTCGCCCTGATTATCCATGATGCGTTCTCCCCGCAGGCTGCGGTTGGCGGCGGTCTTGGTTCCGTTATCCTCACCGGTGTAAAACGCGGCCTGTTCTCCAATGAAGCCGGTGAAGGTTCAGTACCGAATGCCGCTGCTACCGCCGATGTCAGCCATCCGGTAAAACAGGGCCTTATCCAGTCCTTCGGTGTTTATGTCGATACCTGGCTCGTATGTTCTGCTACGGCGTTCATCGTTCTGCTGACCGGCCAATACACTGTAGGCGGCGAGCTTACCGGTATTGCACTGGCACAGGCTTCCCTTGCCAGCATCTTCGGCGCGTCTGCTCCGGCCGCTGTCGCCTTTATGATTTTATTGTTCGCCTTCAGTTCCATTGTCGGCAACTACTACTACAGCGAAATCAATATCGCCTTCTTTGAAGGAAACAGCAAAATGGGTTTGTACCTGTTCCGCGCTTTGGTTATTGGCATGGTCATCTTCGGCAGCATGGCTGAACTTTCCCTGGTTTGGAACCTCGCAGACCTCTTCATGGGTCTTCTCTGCCTGACCAACCTCTACGCCATTGCCCGCCTCTACAAATATGTACGGGTAACCTTCAGTAGCTATCTGGAACAGAAAAACCAAGGCAAGGCTGACCCCGTATTCGATCCGGCTATTCTGCCCGACGAACACGGCATCCACGCCTGGGGCGTAGACAAAGACTAACATCATAATCGTTCACAAAAAATCCCTGACCGGCATCGACCAGTCAGGGATTTTTCTGCTATTCATTTAACTGCTGCGAGCCGATTCCTTTTTCTGATAGAAATACAAAAAGATAATCGGTATGACCAACAACGTAAATACGGTGGAAGTCAACAGGCCGCCAATGATTACCCAGGCCATGGAAACGCGGGTTTCTGCACCATCGGTCATTGCCAGCGCCATCGGCAGCATCCCCACCATCATGGTAATCGTCGTCATGCAGATGGGCTTTAAGCGCACGCAGCCGGCCTCCACAATGGCCTCCAAGGCCGTTCTCCCCCGATCCATCAAGGTCAGCGTGTAATCAATGAGCAACGTGCCGTTCTTCGCCACAATACCATCCATAACCAATATCCCAATCATGGAGTAAAGATTCAGCGTATTATGTGTCAGGAACAGCAAGAGCACTGAACCGATAAGCCCCAAAGGCAGGGAAAACATGCGAATAAACGGGGTGAGCACCGACTCGTAGAGCACCGCGAGCAGCATATAGATCAGCACCAAAGCCAGGAACAAGGCACTGATTAGTTCACCGAAGGTTTCATTCATGCGGCTGGCCTGCCCCTTGAACCGATAGGTTACGCCTTCGCCCAGGTCAGTTTCCTGCAAAATCTGCTTTACATCCCGCACCACATCACCGACCGGTCTTCCGCGCAAGTTAGCGCCCAGCTGAATGGAGCGCTGCTTATCCACACGGCGGATACTGACAGGGCCGCGCCCATCCTTGATATCGGCCACATCGCCCAAATAGGCCAGTTTGCCATTAGCCCAGACCGGGACTCTGGCCACATCTGATGCATGATAGCCATCAGCGCCCTTAAAGCGAACCTTGATTTTGGTATCCTGCCCGCCGTTCAGCGGGTCATTTTTCAATTCCCCGGCAGAAAGTCCCGATATTGCCGAAGAAAAAGCCGTATCAATATCGGCCAGGCTGGCATCAAAAACCTTGAGTTTATCCCGATTGACCGTCAGCTGCAGCTCCGGCATGCCCTCCGTATAGGAACTATTGACATCACCTACACCTTTAACCTCGTGCCGCAGGATTTTTTCCACTTTATCGGCCGCAACTGCCAAGTCCTGCATATTATTCCCCCGCAGTTCAACCTGCAGGGCCCCGCCGCCGCCACGCCCGCCACTGGGGCCGCCCATATTGGACTGATTCTCCGTCACCCGGATTTCTGCCCCGGAAATATGGCTGGCATACTCACGGACTTCCTGCGTAATCTCCCAAACAGAACGGCTGCGTTCCTGCCGTCCCAAAAGCTGCACTTTAATACGGCCCTCATAGGCACTACTCGACCCACCGCTGCAAGGCCACTTTATTCGGTTCTTCCGAGGACGCCCGCACAGGACATTGAATATTGATGGTAAAACCAGACTCATCCGTCTGCGGCATAAACTCTGTCCCTACTGCTCCCAAAGGAATCAAAGCCATGACGCCTGCAAAAACAGCCAGAATCGTGAGCAAAAGTTTTTTCCGATGTCCCAGACTCCAAAAAAGTGCTTGCCGATAAAGCCTCACAGCCCATTCTTCCATCTTATCCATAAACTGCCACAAAAAGCGGTTATCCACATGATAGCCGTTTTTGAAGAAACGTGAAGCCAGCATCGGTGTCAGCGTAAAGGACACAAACAGCGAAAACGCCCCGGCAAAAACAATGGTCAGACCAAACTGCCGGAAGAACTGGCCAGTCATGCCTTCCATAAACGCAATCGGCATAAACACCGCCGCATCGCAAAGGGTAATGGCAATGGCCGCCATGCCTATTTCCGTACGTCCTTTTTCCGCCGCCTCAACAGGAGCAGCGCCATTCTTCAGATAACGGATAATGTTTTCCAGCACCACAATGCTGTCATCGACCAAAATCCCCACACATAAAATCATGCCCATCAGGGACATCATATTGAACGTAAAACCGGCCAGGTACATGACAAAGAATGTCGAGATAAGCGAAGTGGGTATAGCAATCATAACAGCGGCTGTGGAGCGCCATCCCCGCAAAAAGAGAAACAATACCAGCCCTGTAGTAATCAACCCTTCTACCAAAGTCCCCAAGGTATTATGCAGGGCAGTATCCACATAGTCCGCATCGTTGGACACCACGATAAACTGATAGTCCGGATAGTCACGACGAAGTTTTTCTACCGCTTTCAGGATATTGCCTGCTGTCTCCACCACATTGGCATCGCTGTTCTTGTAAATCAGCACATTTATTGCCGGTTCTCCATTCAGGCGCCCATAGCGCTGCTGACGGGCATCCTGCTCCCGCACTGTGGCCACGGCCGTCAGCGGAATCAATTCTCCCCTGCTGTTTTGTATCCGGACTTTTTCAATATCTGCGGCCTTACTGTATTCGGCCACCACCCGCACATCGGATTTTGTCGACTCCGTATATATCGGTCCGGACGGCAGCAGCTGATTTTCATTGCGGACAGCGCTGGCGATTTTGGGCAGAGTCAGCTTATAGGCAGCCAGTTTATCCCGATCCACTTCCACGGCTACTTCCTTATCCCGGCCACCATGCAGCTCGATTTCCGAAACGCCGCCCGCCTGCTGCAAAACATCCTGAAAGACATTTTCCGTCATGGAATAGGTATCGCCCAAGCCATGCTGACTCATGACCGCCAGTTCCATGATGGGCTTGGCGTTAATATCCCGCTTTACCACCACAGGTGCGTCGGCCTCATCGGGTAATTTGTTTTTAATGGCCTCTACTTTTTTGGTTGCTTCAATAGCCGCCATATCTGCATCCGCATCAAAATTCAATTCCATCATTACGCGGCCCCGCTCATAGCTGGCCACAGAAGTAATGGTCTTCACATTGGACACGGAAGATACCGCATCTTCCACGGGCTTGATGATTTCCTGCTCCACAGATTCGGCACTGGCTCCGGGATATTTCACGGTAACCGTGACATAAGGCGTATTTAGCGCAGGCAGCAGTTCCACACCAATGCGGTAGTAACTATACACCCCCAACACCACAAAGAAGGCGACAATCATCGATATGCCCACGGGCCGGAGGATTGATAAACGGGTAATATTCATTCTGCTGCCACCTTGACTTTCATGCCATCCTGCAGTTTATCCTGATTCGTGAGAACAACCTTCTCACCTTCCGCCAGGCCCTCTAGAATCTCCTCCGAAACATCATTAAGCAGGCCTATTTTCACCACGCGCCGCTCTACCGTACCATCTTCCCGCAGGACAAAGACATACTGCTCGCCATTTCGAGTCAGCACTGCCGATTGAGGTACAAATATTGTTTGCGGACGCTGCAGAATATCCACGGCCGTATGGGCAAACAAGCCAGCCTTGACTGTATTGTCCGGATTATCCAAAGAAACCCGTACCCTGTAACTCTTGCTATCTTCGTCCATAGCCGGACTTACAAAGATAATTTTCCCTAGAAAATCTTTTCCCAAGGCATCGATGGTAACATTGACCTCCATCCCGGCCTGTAAAATCGCCGCATCGTTTTCGCCAATGGTACAGTCTACATTAATATGGCCATTGTCCACCAACGTAAACGCTTTCGTTCCTGCGGCAGCCATTGCCCCGACTTCAGCATTCCGATAAGCGATTATACCGCTGCGCGGCGCCCGTAAAATCATATCTGACCGCTGTTTTTCCAACGCCTCTGTAGCATGCTCCTGCTTGGCCGCCAGCAACTCTTTTGACTCTATGGCCGCAGCCATACCACCGGCCTGCTGATTGGCCAGCACTTCATACGCCGCTTTGGCAGCACTGTATTCAGCCTCTACACTGTCCAGCTTATCCTGTGAGATAGCCCCGATGGAAAAAAGATACTTTTGACGCTCATATTTGGCGCTGGCCAGCTCATAAGCATTTTTCTTACTGCTGAGATTGGCATTATAAGTAGCTGCCGTTTCCCGGACATCTGCCCTTGCCGCACCGGCAGCAGCCGCATTCTGCGCAATGGAGATGTCCAAATCCTCCAAATCTTGCACCATAAGTACCTGGCCTTCTTCCACCCAATCCCCCAGCTCAACATAAACCGCCGTAATCCGGCCGTTGTATTTTGGGGCCAGGCTGATACTGGCATCAGCAACCGTCTGCCCGGACAAAACAATATGGCGCCCCATATCCGCCCGCACCACTTCCTGCACCTCAACAACAGGACTGTTGCGGCGAACCTTCTGCATATTATCCTTGCCCATGCCCATATAAACATAAAGTGCAATAGCCAGCAAGATGAGCGCTATCCCTCCTGCAGCCAATTTTTGTCTTTTTGTCGTAACCGTAAAGTTATGCCGCATTTTTATTCCTCATTTCCGGGGAAAAAATCGCTGACGAACACGAGGTTCATCAGCGATTTTCATTTAATCACCTTAAAGTTTTTCAATAACTTTTTCTTTTCTTCTGCGGTCAGCGCTGAAGATTTGTTCTCACCTTTCACCATTTGCAGCTGCACCTTTTTTTCTGCAGGCTGCCGCTTAATGGAGGGTACCACCGTCTTTATCCGGGTTTCCTTTTGTAAGAGTTCTGCCATATTGAGTTCATCCAATGCTTCCTTCAAATAGCCACGATTACGCGCCTTACGCAGGCGATACGCCATCACAACAGCTGCATCATCCTGCAGTTCAAGGAGACTGCCTTTGGCGACTTTTTCTTCATCCATGTATTTGGCCAAACCAACCCGTTCTAAATACTTAGCCAGGTTTCCGCGAAAATACGCCAGCCGCATACGTTCTTCCAATCGCATAGCTGCTCGCACTAATATGGCATCCAAGCGCTCATCCAGCCCTGAATGTTTCATGCACATCCCCCCGGAAATTTCCTTCATTATGGTTTAGTATTCGTTGCTTACTGCAAATTTCCTGCCAGCAAATTAAAACATATGCAGATTTTTTCCCCGCGTTTTACTTTTCAGCGTAACCAAAAAGGTCGTACCTTTGCCCAATTCACTCTCAATGGCAATCTTGCCATGATGCAGCTCGACGATTTCCTGTGCAATCGCGAGTCCTAAGCCATTGCCGCCCATTTCTCGGGAACGCGCCTTATCCACCCGGTAAAAGCGGTCAAAGATTTTTTCCTGGTCTTCCCTGGCAATGCCAATGCCATTATCCTGCACCGCCAAGGTTACCTTGCCCTTCTCAGCCGGCCGGAATTCTACCGTGACCTTGCCCCCGTCCTGCGTGTACTTCACCGCATTATCGACCAGAATCAACACCAGCTGACGAATTTTCTGCTCGTCTGCATGGATGATGGTTTTCGGCAGATTATCGGCAGCAATGGTGATGTGCTTCTGCTCAGCCAGCGGCTGCATCAGGCGGGCAGTCTGCGCCGCCACCGCCCCCAAATCAAACTTAGACGTCTTAAGCTTCAGCGCCTTATTGTCACTGCGGGCCACAACCAGCAGGTCGCTCACGAGCTTGGTCATCTTCTTGACTTCATCGCGGACATCTTCCACGACCTGTTTCAAGAAGGGCGATTTTATCTCCGGGTCATTCTGCAGAATTTCCGCTGAGGCCATCACGACTGCCAGCGGCGTGCGCAGTTCATGGGACGCATCGGCAGCAAACTGCCGCTGTTTTTCATAGGCAGATCTCAGCGGCACCATAGCCTTGCCGGAAAGGATGTGCCCGACCATCGTAGCGATTAAGAGCGCCAACAAGCCCAGCCCCGCCATAATGCTCGTGGCCTTTTCCATACCGCTGTACAATGCGGTAACATCCTTGCCCACATAGACCATCTGCACCTTGCCATTTGCTTCGGTGATTTTTTGCGTGGTCATCATGATTTCCGACTTATGCCCATTTTCCTTGGGCTTCGTCACGACTACCACATCCCCTTCGGGAGCTGACCACTGGGACATCACATCAAGAATAAACGGCTCAATGCGGAAAGACGCCCGCGAAAAGTTCAAGAGCCTGCCATCTTCGTCAAAAACATAGAAGAACAGACGGTCATTGGTATTCTTGTAGGCCAATGTATCATCAATCACGAGTTCCGGATGCTGATTGAGATACTTCTGTGCTTCTGCCACATTATCTGCCGTATCCCAAAGCTCTCTTGCCTGCTCCGAGCGAATCGACCAATCCATGGACTGATGCATGGCAAAAATCAATATCGCGAGGAAAATAATCATCACCAAGGAATAGAGCATGGTCAGCCGCTTGCGGCTTTCGCCAAAGAGATTTTCGGTCACTGCCCGCCAACCTCCAGCTTATAGCCAATGCCCCGGACGGTCTTAATGGCGGTTCCTCCGTCTCCTAAATCCAGTTTCTTCCGCAAAATCTTGATATAGGAATCGATATTATTGGAGCTGACGTCTGCTTCCATGCCCCAGATACGGTCAAGCAGAATATCACGCGGCACCACAATGCCCAAATTCTGCACCAACAAGTCAAAAATCTGAAACTCTCGCGGAGAAAGCTGAATGACTTCATCCTTTTTCTTCAGCACCTTCGTCGTGCGGTTCAGCGTAAATTCGCCCACTTCCACCTTGTCCTGCTGAATCTGCTGCGTACTGCGGCGCCCCAAAGCCCGCAGCCGCGCCATGAGTTCAGCAAATTCAAAGGGCTTCACCAAATAATCATCCGCCCCCGCATCAAGCCCCGATACCCGGTCTTCCACCGAGTCACGAGCCGTCAACATTAAAATTGCCTTGGCATATCCCTCACTGCGCAGCCGCTTACAAATATCAATGCCGTTTTCACCCGGCATCATCCAGTCGAGAATTAAAATATCATAATCGGTGTACATGGCGTACTCATAAACTTCACTGCCATTGGTCACCCAGTCAGCCTTTATCTTATTCTGCTCCAGCATATACTGCACTAATTTGCCTAAGCGCCGGTCATCTTCTGCCAATAAAACACGCATAACCGCACCTCCAAAAATCTTATTTCCTTATCTATTATAAGCATGTTTTCTTGAAAATCCAATGAAAAAATGACCGGTCAAGTAAATGACCAGTCATTTTTAAGTGCTATGCAATTATTTTGCCATGAGTTTTGCAACCTTGTTGGCAAATTCCACCGGATTTTCCGGCAGGATGCCTTCGCTAAGGAGTGCCTGCGTATAGAGAAGGTCGCAGTAATCCTTGAAGTCAGCACTGTCTTTGCCGGCATCATGGAGACCCTGCAAACGCGTGAAGAGTTCATGGTGCGGGTTGATTTCGAGGATGCGCTTAGCCTTGAACATCGGATTGTTCATTTCAGCAAAGGTCTGTTCCATGGAAAGGGACGGGCCAGCTTCGTCAGCAACGAGGCAGACAGCGCTGGATTTCAGGCGGGCAGACACCTTAACGTCAGCTACCTTTTCGCCCAAAGCTTCCTTGATGTCCTTCAAGAGGTCATCATTCTTCTTCTGGATGTCTTCCGTTTCCTTCTTGACTTCCTGGCTTTCGGCATCGTCGAGGTCGAGGTCGCCGCGGCTGATGGAATGGAAGCTCTTGCCCTCGTATTCACGCAGGGTTTCAATGCAGAATTCGTCTACCGGGTCAAGGAGATAAAGCACTTCGAGGCCCTTATCGCGCAGGGTTTCCATCTGCGGCAGATGTTCGATAGTTTCCTTATCCTTGGCCGTTGCGTAGTAAATTTTCTTCTGGCTTTCCGGCATACGTTCTACATATTCCTTCAGCGTAACCAGCTTGCCTTCTTTGGAGCTCATGAACAGGAGCAGGTCTTTTAATTTGTCGATGGTGTCACTGCCAGCATACATGCTGTTGTAAACACCAATCTTGAGGGATTTGCCGAATTCGTTCCAGAACTTTTCATAATCCTCACGCTTGTTCTTGAGCTTGCGGGCCAAGGACTTGAGGATATTCTTTTCGAGAGCCTTGCCGATAACCTTGAGTTCGCGGCTCTGCTGCAAAAGTTCACGGGAGATATTCAAGGACAGGTCAGGAGAATCCACAAGGCCCTTCATAAAGCGCAGGTAATCCGGCAGCAGGTCCTTGCATTTGTCCATGATGAATACATGGCGGGAATAAAGCTGCACGCCCGGTTCATAATCCGTATGATAGAGATTGAACGGAGCGCGGGACGGAATGGCAAGCAGGGCCGTGTATTCCACTGAGCCTTCAGCCTTGGTATGGAATACTTCCATCGGCTTTTCCCATTCATGGAACTGATTCTTGAAGAACTCGTCGTATTCTTCCTCTTTGATGTCGGACTTATTCTTCGTCCAAAGCGGCTGCATGGAGTTCAGCGTGCGGCATTCGATGGTCTTAACCTTCTCAGCGCCTTCAATTTCCTTGCCTTCATCATCCTTCGGCGTTTCTTCATGCTCGAAGTTCATCTTGATGGGATAACGCACATAGTCGCTGTACTTCTTGACCAGACGTTCCAGCGTGTAGTTTTCCGTGAAGTCATTTTCGGCATCATCACCGAAGAATTCCTTGCCCAGCGTAATCGTGATGCTCGTACCGCGCTTGTCACGGCTGCATTCTTCAATGCTGTAAGAACCGTCACCCGTGGATTCCCAACGCGTACCTTCCGTTTCGCCTGCCTTGCGGGTTTCGATAACCACCTTTTCGGCTACCATGAACGCAGAGTAGAAACCTACACCGAACTGACCGATAAGTTCCTTATCGGTATTGCCCTCAGCGCCCTCGCTGGCTTCCTTGGCCTTCTTGAGCTGTTCCATGAATGCCTTGGTGCCGGATTTAGCGATGGTGCCGATATTTTCGATAACTTCCTGACGGCTCATGCCGATACCATTATCGCGAATGGTCAGCGTATGATTTTCCTTATCCGGTTCGAGGAAAATTTCGTAGCTGTCATCCCCTTCGAGGATATCGCGATTGGTCAGGCTGGCAAAATGCACCTTATCAATCGCATCGGATGCGTTAGAAATAAGTTCCCGCAGGAAAATCTCGTGATTCGTGTAAATGGAGTGAATCATGAGGTCTAACAGTTGTTTGGTTTCCGCTTGAAATTCATGGGTTTCTTTAGCCATGTGTTTACGCCTCTCTTTTATGAAAAATATTTATATACCAATGGATTAGCACTCTTTTATGCTGAGTGCTAACGTACATTGATTAGTATACGGCATAAACAGCAAAAAGTCAAACATGTTTACATCGGTTCGAGCCACAAGACGGAGGACGGGGGAGGCAATAACTTTCGTCTGCTTATGCAGGCTTGCCTAACGC
>CADBYQ010000007.1 GCA_902798865.1 Pseudoselenomonas ruminantium
GTGGTTCCACCTGTTCCCATACCGAACACAGTAGTTAAGCACTCATACGCCGAAAGTACTTGTCTGGAGACGGACTGGGAGGATAGGGCGTTGCCAGTTAAGCTAAGAGCACCCTGAGGGGTGCTTTTTTCGTATATATATTTATCCAACTTAAAGTCGGTAGTTGGATAATTGTCGGGGCGACCTGCTTGGATATCGCACTGGATGTGCTTACCGAACAGGTCAATGCCATGAAATATCATGGTGAAGGTGTAGGCATCATCACCGAAGCGAATGGTAATATTCTGGCTACCTCTGGTGCCGGTGAACCGATGAAGAATTTTAAGGAAATTGATGGTCTGGGCAGTCATTTCGATGAAATGCTCAAGAATAAAGAAGGTTATTTTGAAGTAACCATTGATGGGCAGGACAAGCTGTTTGCCTATACGACGGTGCCGGAAACCGGCTGGCTTATGGGCATTTCGGTTCCCAGTGATTTCGTATTTGCCGCACTTACGCATTTGAAGATTGTATTTGCCGTGCTGACGCTGGTGGGCCTGCTTTTGGCCGCCTTTATCTGCCAGACCTTTGCTAACCGGATTACAACGCCGATTGAAGGTTTGGAGTCGCATGCTACGCAGCTGGCCAAGGGCAATTTGGCGGTTGAGAATCTGCCGGTAACGTCCAGTGATGAAATTGGCTCGCTGACGAATGCCTTTAATACCATGAGCGGGAATTTGCGCAATTTGATTTCCAAGATGGCAGCAACCAGTGAGCAGGTGGCGGCATCCTCGGAGGAACTTACGGCTAATGCCTAGCAGTCAGCGGAAGCATCGGTACATGTGGCGGAAACCGTGGGCGAAGTTTCCATGAACATGGAAGACCAGCTCCATAATATCGACCAGGCCAAGTCCAATGTGGACCGGGTTTATGAAGACGTTACCTCGATGGCGGAAAAGGCTCGTACGGTCACGGAAACTTCCGGACGTACTGCGGAAGCAGCTCAGCAGGGCGCTGCTTTGATGGAAAATGCCGTAAAACGCATGGGCAATATCGAAAAGAGTGTTTTGGCTTCGGCTGACGTAGTACAGAAACTCGGCGAGAACAGCAGCCAGATTGGACAGATTGTCGAAGCGATTTCCTCGATTGCCGAACAGACGAATCTCCTGTCCCTCAATGCGGCCATTGAGGCAGCCAGAGCCGGTGAGCATGGCCGTGGCTTTGCCGTTGTGGCAGAAGAAGTTCGGAAACTGGCTGCTGAGTCACAGGATTCGGCAGAGCAGATAAAGGAACGGATTATGTCTATTCAGACGGATACTTATGAAGCGGTTAAGGCCATGAATGCAGGCACGGATGAGGTGAAGCAGGGAACAGCCGCTATCCGCGAAGTGGGCGAGCAGTTTGAAGGCATCCTTTCCATGGTCAATGGCATTAAGACCCAAATGGATGAAATCAACACATCTGTGGAAGTGGTCGCTGCCGGGGCAGGCAATATCGTTACGGCCGTGGATTCCATTGATGGCATCAGTCGCAAGACCTCGGAAAATACGCAGACGATTTCTGCGGCTACGCAGGAGCAGTCGGCTTCCAATGAAGAAATTGCAGCAGCTTCGCAGTCGCTGGCCAATATGGCGACCGATATGCAGACCGCAATCGGACAGTTCAAATTGTAAACGTATAGAAAACAACCGCCGCTCCCCTAGAAAGAGGAGCGGCGGTTTATTGCGCTTAAATCGTTATTTGGGATTGTATTCGGTGATTACGAGTTCCGGATGTTCGTTGAGGTTAATCAGCATTCCAGAGGACATGCTGACAATGGGATGGGCCGCAAAATCATTGGGATAGGCGGCGATAATACCCTTTTCCCCGGTGTTGAGTGTAATGCGCGACCCCAGGAAGGCGTCTTTTATATGGGTGAGGACAGGAACACAGACTTCCGGGTCCAGGGAGGTATACATATTCTCCGTCAGTTGGGCAATGGCCGCAAAGGGCGTTTGCTTGACATAGCCCTGCCGCTCTGTGGTGATGTTGTCGTAGAGGTCGGCAATCATGATGATGCGGGCGTATTCGTGGATATCGGTCCCACTGCTGCCAAAGGGAAAGCCTGTGCCATCCATGCGTTCATGGTGCTGCAGGGCGGCAAGCTTAATGCCATCGGAAAGCCCCTCGACGCCATTTAAGATATGTTGCCCGTCTACGGTATGTTTGATATAGGCTTCGTAATCTTCTCCCTGCAGATTATTGATGTTTTTATCCAGCAGCCTTTGCGGGAATTTGCATTTGCCGATATCGTGCAGGAATCCGGCTAAAATCAGTTCGCGGGTTTTGGCACGCTTGAAGTGCATCCATTTGGCGATGACACCGGCGAGGATGGATACCCGCAGGGAGTGATTGTATAAATCGCTGGAGCGATGGTTGAGTTCGTAGAGGTAGTCAATGGCTCCGCTGTTGCGGGCCAAGGGTGCAATGGTCTCCTTGACCATGTCCTGCGTTTCCGCCAAGGGAACATTGCCGGATTTTTCCGTCTCCTCAAAAATACTCTTGGCCTCCTGCACAACGCTGTCGTACTCTTTGACAAAAGCATTGCTGCGGTTAAAAATACTCGATGCCGTTTGATAATTGCGGCTTAATTCGTATTCGTCCTTGATATAGACAACGGGAATATTCAAAAAGGTCAGGCGCGTGAGATGTGCCTTCGTCAGTAATGTATCTTCAGACAAAACCACGACCATGTCATCATTAACAATGGTGCGGGCGAGAATCATGCCCGGTTTCAAATCTTCTACCGAAACAGCTCGCACAGTAAATCCCTCCTTACGTGAACGATTAGGTCCACGATTCGATGATATATGTTTATAATTCGCTTTTTGCCGGCGAAAACCTCTATTTATTTTTGTGGAGAAGAAAATGAGGGCGAAGTCTTGACAGAGTTTACAAATTTACAGTATAATGAATCATGTATTAGTTCTTTAATGTACTAAAGTAAAAATGAGAGGGGATTTTGAATATGAAATGGCAAAAACTTTTCGCGCTGGGCTTGGCAGCGGTGATGACTATGGCGGTAACGGCTGGCTGCGGCAGCAATACTGCGGATAAAGCAGGTGACGCAGGCAAGAAAATTGTGGTGGGGCTTGATGATAACTTCCCGCCGATGGGCTTCAAGAATGAGAGCAATGAAATCGTGGGCTTTGATATCGACCTGGCCAAGGAAGCCAGCAAGCGTCTGGGCCGTGAAGTGGAATTCAAGGCTATTGACTGGTCCAGTAAAGAGGCTGAACTCAAGAGCGGCCGCGTAGACATCCTCTGGAATGGTTTGGACATCACCGAGAAGCGCAAGGAAAACATGCTGTTCTCCGACCCGTACATGGATAACCGTCAGATTATCTTCGTGAAGAAGGGCAGAACGGACATCAAAGATGAAGCTTCCATGGCCGGCAAGGTCATCGGTACGCAGAGTGCCAGCTCCGCCGAAGAATACATGGATGGCAGCGCTTTCTTCAAGGAAAAAGTGAAGGAAGTCAAGAAGTATTCGGACTTTGTTTCCGCGTTCATGGATTTGGAAAATGGCCGTGTTGATGCTGTCGTCGGCGATGAAATCACGGGCCGTTACTACATGAGCAAACATCCGGAAGCGCTCGAAGCTGTGGATGTGGCGATTGGTGAAGTAAGCACCTTTGGTATCGGCTTTGCCAAGGACAACCAGCAGCTGCGTGATGAGGTACAGAAGGTACTGAATGAAATGAAGGCCGATGGTACGATGGCCAAGATTTCCGAAAAATGGTTCGGCAAGGACATCACCAAAAAATAATATACGCATAAGCGAAAAACCGCTGCTAAGCTCAATGTGCTTGGCAGCGGCATTTTTTTGCGGGTCAGTCGTGGAAGATAAAGGAAAATTTGCGCCCGGGGCTGATGTATTCGATGAGATTGCATTCCTTGGCGTCAATCTGTGCGACAACGTTTACGCCCTCATCCGCCGCTTGGGCAATACGGCAGATTTCGACCTCGCCGGTATAGGGCAGATTGTTGTCGTTATCAATGGTGATGGCACCTAAGGGGCGCTGGCGGGGGGCTGTTTGGGGCTCGATATGCAGACCGCTTTCCTGCAGCAGGGAGGGACCTTCTACAGCACGGACGGCATTTTGGGCAACATCCTGACGCGAGGTGAACACGCGGGATAAGTGCTCACGTTCGACGGGGTTATCGGTCTGCCATTGGGCGCGAATGGTTACGGCCTGGTCAGATAAACCTGCCAGGGCAGATAATTCGTCCTTATCCGGCAGATTCCCCATAAATACCATATCAATGCCTAAAGCGACTAAATGACGGGCGGCCAGGAAGGCATCTTCTTCGTCCCGGTGATTTTCCAATGTGGTATAGCTGGAAGCGCGCAAATTGTGTTGCCGGTTTTTTCCGGGGACAAAAGCGCCTACCCGAATGCCGGCCTTGTGCAGGAGCAGGGTCTTTTGCAGCAAAAAATCCTCACTAAGACCTGTGCCGCGCCGGGGATAAAAATTGTGCAGCGCTTCAATTTGTTGAAAATTGGCTTTGTATTCCATAAGGGCAGCCAACAGTTTATGCGTGACCGTAGACGCATTGAGGACAATGCGAATGCCCTGCCGGTTTTGCGACAAGCGGGCAATTTCTTCCGGGGAAAAGCCTTCGGCGAGCCGCAATTTCTTTATGCCCCACATACGAAGCAGCGAGGGGCTTAATTCCCGCAGTTCAAGCCGTTCCATCGCATAGGGGGTAACATTGGCGATGACTTCCAGATTATGCTGCCGGGCAGTCTGCAGGATTACCGACAGCTCTCCCTTGATGTCTCCTAAATCACAATCGTATTCCGGCAAAGAGATAAAGAGGCGCTTTAGCTTGCTGGCGGCAGCTGCCTCAATCATGGCTGTGCTTTCGTCCCAGGGTATGCCTTGCCCCGGATAGAGGGAAATACCATTCTCCATAACTCGTTCCTTCCTTGTTCGTTCCGCATCATGCTGTTCGTTGTTCGTTCGATTCCATATACCTACAATATTCGGTTTTGAGGGCGAAGAATCCTTTTGTTAAATCTGCGAAAAATTTTTCGCGGAAAAGAAGGTTTTTGGCCGTGTGTGTGGAATTAAAAAAGAGCAAGGCATTATAGGAGATGTAATGGGCGTTTACCTCAGATGAATTTATTAAGATGGGGGAGGATTATAAATGGCAGAGGATATCAAGAACAGGGAAGAAATCAATGCGCGCTTGTCTTCAGCAATCGAAGAAATCGCAACTTCAACCCAGACCGTTTATGAAGCAGTTGAACAGGTGGCTAAGAGTGCCAGTGCGCTGGCCAAAGCTGGTCAGGAATCGGTAGAGCAGGCAAAGCTCCTGCAGGAAAAGAATGCAGATACCATCAAGGTCATCGACTTCATCACCAACATTGCCGGCCAGACCAATCTGTTGGGCCTCAATGCTGCAATCGAAGCAGCCCGCGCTGGTGAACAGGGCCGCGGCTTTGCCGTCGTAGCTGAAGAAGTGCGTAAACTGGCCGAACAGTCCCGTGAAGCGACAGAGAAGATTCAGTCCACGCTGAATGAAATGAACAAGGCGGTTGAGGGCATTTCCAAGACCATCGAAACCACCGGTTCCATCAGTGAGGAACAGGCCGCTTCCACCGAGGAAATCACGGCCAACTTGTCCCGCGTAACCAAAGCTGCAGAAGACTTGAAGAAGTTTGTCGAAGCCTTGAACTAAAGAGGAAAATAGCCTTTCGTTGCGAAAGGTTATTTTTTTATCAATTTTGGTGAAAAGCTATTGACAACGGACGGTTTTATCCGTATAATTATGTTCTGTAAGTGACACAGTCACATGGCCCGGTAGTTTAGTTGGTTAGAATGCCGCCCTGTCACGGCGGAGGTCAGGGGTTCAAGTCCCCTTCGGGTCGCCCTTTTGCCTTTGTAGCTCAGTTGGTAGAGCAGGGGACTGAAAATCCCCGTGTCAGTGGTTCGATTCCGCTCGAAGGCACCATTTGCAAAAAACAAATCCTTGTCATGGCATTGGCTCTGACAAGGATTTTTTCGTATTGCCAAGACGGCTAACGGGCGCGGAAGTCGATATAGAGAATTTCCGCTACGGAGAAAAGCATCAGGCCCTTTTTGGTAAAAAAGGAAAAGGAATCAATGCCCTGAAACTGAAAGGAACTCAAATCGTTGCTTTGCAGGAATTTCTGCCCGTCTTTGTCCGTGTAGCGAATGGTTAAAATATCGTCAACATTTACGGAAGAACCATTCTTCCAATGTACAACTGCTCTCATCATATCACCCCCAACGGATTATATTCGACAAAAAGATGAAAATTCCTGCTGGTGATAATGGGAGCAGTATTTCGGAATAATTGTGTAAGAGAATTTAGGAGTGTATGGGATGGAAGCATTTTGGGCGGCGTTTTTGCTGATTTTCTTTGCGGAAATGGGGGATAAAACCCAGTTCCTCGTGATGGCCTTGGCAGGACGGTATACCAGTCGAGCAGTCCTCATTGGCATGACCTTGGGGATTCTGGTCGTACATGGGCTGGCTGTTGCCGTAGGCGCGACCATCGGCAGCTTTATCCCTGCCGAAAAAATGACCATCGCCGCCTCCGTGCTCTTTATCTGCTTCGGCCTTTGGTCGCTGAAAGGCGAAACCGAGGAGGAAGAAGAATGCAAGGCCAGCCGCTTCGGCCCTGTGATGACCGTAGCCATGACCTTTATCATCGGCGAAATGGGGGATAAAACCCAGCTCGCTGCCGTGGCACTCGCCTCCGAGATGGGCAGCTGGCTGTGGGTCTTTGCGGGGGCTGTAGCCGGTATGCTCATTGCCGACGGCATGGGGCTCGTGGCCGGTAACTACCTGCAAAAGAAAATATCGCCCCCGACCATGCAAAAAGTGTCGGCGGCGATATTTATCGTGTTTGGGGTGGCAGGGCTGGTGCAATGCCTGCTCGGTTAAAATAAATCATCGAGGTAATGAGACGCCACGGGGTCAGATAATATTTTTCCTTCGCTTAGACAGGCTTGTCAAACGCTGCGGAAAAACATTATCTTGGTTTACCGCTAAGGTACACCAAAAAGGAATCCCCCGGAAGGAACGCAACTCCTCCGGGGGATTCTTGCATAATTATCGGCTATGCCAGACCGAGCCTAGTCACCCAAAAATTAATGTGATTAAACAGTCTAGGCCTTTAGCGAGATAATAGGCGACAATGCTCGCAGCGACTGAAATCACAAATTCCCGGTTTACCATTGGTGGGTACACCCCCTTCCTGAAGCCAGTGTAGGGGAGGGCAACGGTAATATTATAGCATATGGAATGGATTAGAGGAACATTTATTGGGGGAATGGTAATGGCATCAACTAAATTTATAATGCACCTATAGTTGAAAACTAAACGAGCACTGCGATGGGGTGATTGCAGTGCTCGTTTTTTTTAGAATAACTCACTATGGCTGCCAGTTCTGGTTAGTGTCAGCACTAAGCGTTCTTTTTCGATTTTGTAAATAAGTAGCCAATCCGGGCGAATATGACATTCGCGGAACCCTGCCCAGTTATTTGAGAGCGCATGGTCTTTGTATTTTTCTGGCAGAGGCTTTTCGTTTACGAGATAGTCAAGAACAATTTTGAATTGGGCGGCGGTGCAGCCTTTTTGCTGGAGCATACGCTTGTAGTCCTTTTTGAACTGACTGCGCATGTAGACATCAAGCATTTAGTTTCTCCATGACTTCATCTACGGAATGGAAGGGGCCAATAAGGTCGGTGCCTGTATTTACCTCAGTCATGGCTTTGATGGTTTCAGCGTTTGGTGTTTCGTCAAGGCAGAGGCTGAAGGGAATGCCGCCGTGGCGGACTACGGATTTCAAGAACATGGTGATTGCTGTAGAGGTAGGGAGTCCAAGTTCAGAAAAGATATGCTCTGCCTGGGCTTTTAGTTCTGCATCTACACGGAGATTGAGACTTTTTGTCATTGTAGCCATAATATCACGCTCCTTTTGAGGATATTATAAAGCAAAAGAACGCAAATGTAAATGAATTTGCGTTCTTTTGCTTTATAAATATTTTTGTGATAACACAGATTAGTAAATCCTCTCCAGCTCATAGCCGTTATCATGCAGGGCTTTGGTGATGCGCTGGATGTGTTCTTCGTTGTTGGTTTCGCAGGTGACTTCGAGGATTACCTTCTTGAAGCTGTCGGTCACTTTGGACTGGTTGTGGTTGAGTTCGATGACATTGGCGTTTTCTTCGGCGAGGATGCGGGCGACGTTTAGGAGCTGGCCGGGTTTATCCGGCAGGAGTACGCCGAAGCAGAATACGCGGCCACGGGCGATTTTTGCTTTTTCAATCAGGGCGGAAATCATGGAGATGTCGATATTGCCGCCGCTGACGATGGCGGCTACTTTTTTGCCCTTGAAAGGGAGCTTGGAGAGGGCGGCAAGGGAGAGTACGCCTGCGCCTTCGGCGATGAGTTTGTGTTTTTCAATGAGGGAGAGCAGAGCGCCCATGATTTCCATTTCGGAAACGGTGATGATATCGTCGAGGTATTTCTTGCAGAATTCGTAGGTGAGAGTTCCAGCAGTCTTTACGGCGCAGCCGTCGGCTACGGTGTCGGCGGATTTTAGGGTGGTGATTTTACCTTTAGCGAGGGCGGCTTTCATGCAGGCGGCGTTTTCGGGTTCTACGCCGATAACCTTGATGTTGGGATTGACGAGTTTGGTAGCCAGGGCCACGCCGGAGGCAAAGCCGCCGCCGCCGATGGGCACGAGGATGGCATCAATGTCCTTGCAGGCGTCGATGATTTCGAGCGCCGTGGTGCCCTGTCCTAAAAGCACCTGCAAATCGTTGAAGGGGTGGATATAGACATAGCCGTGTTGTTTCTGCAGTTCGAGGCTGTAGGCGTAGGCATCGTCAAAGCCGTCACCGTGGAGCACGACTTCAGCGCCGAGGGCTTTGGTGCCTTCGACTTTGAGGATTGGGGTGGTGGCGGGCATGCAGATAACGGCCTTGACGCCGAGTTTTTGCGCGGCGAACGCCACGCCCTGGGCATGGTTGCCGGCTGAGGAGGTGATTACGCCTTTGGCTCGTTCTTCGGGGGTGAGCTGGCTGATTTTATTGTACGCGCCGCGCAGCTTGAAGGCGCCGGTGTGTTGGAGGTTTTCCGGTTTCAGGTAGACTTTGTTGCCGGACAGTTCCGAGAAAAAGTCGCTTTCAATCAGGCGGGTTTTGCGTACAATGCCTTCAAGGTTGCGGGCGGCCTGATAGACGCCGGCGATGGTGGTCTGCTCGACAATTTCGGTATTATTGGGCTGGCTGTGTTTTTCCTTGGACATAATATAGCCTCCTCAGCTTTTATTGTTTACATAAAGCTTATTTTTATAGTGAATTATTAATAAAAATGTTCTATTTAGTGTAGCATTATCCGTGAGAAAATGTCAATGTATTTTCTGAGCTTTGTGGGAGGATTTTCTGAGCGGAGGCGCGAAATACTAGGTAGATAATCTTTACGGGGAGGTTGATGAGATGAAGTTATCCCGTATTTTGGTGCCGGTGGATGCGTCCGATACTTCGCGGCGTGCCTTGCAGTTTGCGGCGAATCTGGCGCAGGAGATGCAGGCAAAGCTGGACATTTTGCATGTGACGTATTTTACGAGTGAGACAGACGCGCAGGAGGAAAGCTGGCTGCCGGATGAAATTGCCGGCCATGTGCGCAGTGATGAAGCGGCGACAAAGCGGATGATTGAAGGCTGTAAGCTGGAGAATGTGGCGCATGCGTATCATTGTCGTACGGGGATGCCGGTGGAGGAAATCCTGCAGTTTGCGGAGGAAAGCCTACCGGATTTAATTGTGACCGGCGGCCGCGGGCTGGGTGTTGTGGAAGGCTTTTTCGCAGGCAGTGTCAGTCAGGAGTTAGTGGAACGGGCACAGACAGCTGTGATGGTGGTTAAATAACATTAGAGGGGGTAATCTTTATGATGAAAAATATTCTTGTGCCGGTAGATGGCTCGGAAGGTTCGGACCGCGCAGTGGCAGAGGCTATTGCCATGGCCGAGGTCTGTGAGGCAAAGCTCAACTTCCTCTATGTGGCCAATATCAACCAGCTGGCGATTAATGCCTGCTTGTCGGATGCGATTTTGGAGGCCGTGACCAAGGCGGGCAATGTCATTTTGGACAGGGCCATGGAAATGGTGCCTTCGGGAATTGAGAAGGAAGCCTTTTCGGAAACCGGGTCGCCGGCCGTGGTGATTCTGGATTTTGCTTCGTCCAATGATATTGATTTAATCATCATGGGCAGCCGGGGGCTTGGCATTGTCAAAGGGGTACTTTTGGGCAGCGTCAGCCAGTATATTGTGGAACAGGCGAAGTGTCCGGTGCTGGTTGTTAAGTAAGATTTGTTCGTGGCTGGCGGGGCGGCTGAGGGCTGTTCACGCTCTGCTATGATGATTCGCTAAAAATTATTTTTGTCATAATAAAAACGCAAAGCACTTAAACTCACTGCGTTCAAACAAAAGTGCTTTGCGTTTTTTTAGGTGATGGACAAAAATAATTTTCTTAACGCGAATCATCCTACGCGTCGCTTAGAACAGCCCTCAGCCGCCCCGCCAGAAGAATCATTCCAGCCTAGTGATTTGTACTAAAACGTGGTAATCAATATGGCCGCTGGCGGCGTACTGCGAACGAACGACCGCATTAGATATCCAATAGGCGAATCTTTCCCGTTTTGCGATAGGCATTCATATCAATGATGCGTTGGTTGGCGGAGCCGCGGAAGTTCAGGGTCAGGTCGCGTTGTTTTTCGTCGTAGCGTCCGTCTACGAGGACGTCGATTTCCTGCAGCAGGGCGTCGATGGCGGGATTTTTTTTGGCGTTGAGTTCTTCCAAAGTGTAGCCGGTATAACTCCAAACATCAAGCCCGCGGGCATGGGCCTCGCGGGCTAGTTTTGTCAGGGGGGAGGGTTGGAGAAAGGGTTCTCCGCCGCTGAAGGTTATGCCGTCGAGCAGGGGATTGTTATCAATAAGGGCGATGATTTCTGCTGTATCGGCATCCCTGCCGCCTGTGGCAGGGTGGGTGTTGGGGTTATGGCAGCCGGGGCAGTTATGGGGACAGCCCTGGGTAAAGACGGTTATACGAAAGCCTTCGCCGTCGACAATGGAATCCTCAACGATACCGGCAATGCGTATTTTCATATCAGTGCATAACCGTGTGTTTTACGCGGTCATGTTCTTCGGCGCGCTTGGCATCGTTCCAGCGGTCAATGGTGCCGACGAGGTAGCCCGTAATGCGGCGGATGCGCTCGAATTTCTGCGGCTGGAGCACATAGTCCAAATGAATCTGTCCGTCAGCGGCAGGGGTCAGGGTCAGTTCGTTGACTTTTTCCTTGGTCTGGTCTTCTACATAACCGATATACTGCGCGATTTCGGCTTCCGTAATGTCGCTGAGACCATCGACGGTTACTACTACATCATTTACCATCATGATAATCACCTATCCTTTAGTATTTATAATGCCCGTTGGGGGATGTTCAAAACAAACCACAATAAGTGGTGAATGTAAGGAAATTATACAATATGTATGGTGGTTAGTCAACAAGGAATACTATATGTAGTTGTTTATGCACGGGGTTATCCACAAGTATAACCGTTGACAGGCAAGGCAGGAAGAAGGAGAAAAAAATTATCCACAGATTTAGGACATTGCTCGTGTGGATAAAATTTTGAACGCAAAAAGAACAGGAGCGGGGCTTTTTTTGTAGTTTACTATTGTGCATTAATCTTATTTTGCTATAATTGTATTCAGAGGAATGTGAAAATTTCTAATACTACACAAGGAAGATGGAGGGATGGCTATGAATTGGCTGAACAATCTGAAGGTAAGTGGGAAAATCGCCTGTCTGATTATCATGGCAGTGATATCGCTGGTGGCAGTAGGCTGGAATTCGGTTTTGTATCTGCATGGTATTCAGGCGGATATGGACAAGATGTATGCAAAAAAAATGCAGTCGGTGCGCTTGCTGGGGGACTGCTCAATTACCGTGCGAGCTATACAGTCCCGCATTTTGGAAAATGTCATGCTTACGGATATGAAACAGATGAGCAAGAACAAGCAGGATGTTGACAAATACATGAAGCGCTATGATGATATATGGACAGAATACCGGGCATTGGGCGAACATCCGGAAGGCATAGAGGCCGTGGAAAAACATTGGTTGGACTTCAAGGGATCGGCCGCGAAGATGATGGAACTGTCGCTGCAGGGCCAGCAGGAGGAGGCACGAGCCTTATATGGCACAAAGGCTATCAAGGAGATTATTGCCTGGGACACGAGCATGTCGCCTGTGCGCAAGTCGGTTTATGATGAAGCCGAGGCAATCAACAATCAAAATCAGGAAGACGCCAATATGGCGGTATGGTCAATGGGAGTCATCACGTTGGTGGCAGTGGTTTTGATGGCACTTTTTGGCGGTGTGCTGGTGCAGGCAATCCGGAAACCGTTAAAGGAAATGGTGACGGCCTGCCGCCGCCTGCAGGCTGGTGATTTTCGCCAGCTTAATCTCCCGGCGCAGCGTACGGACGAGTTTGGTGAAATGGCTGCGGTGGTAGAGGATGTGCGGATTTCCCTCAGCAGCTTAATGTCTAAGACCAACGATTCTGCTGCCCATATTGCCTCGGCCTCGGAGGAGCTTACAGCCAGTGCCCAGCAGTCGGCGCAGGCATCCCATCAGGTGGCTGAGTCGGTAACGGCAGCATCGGGAGCTGTTTCGCAGCAGGAACAGGGGATAAATGAAAGCAGTGCTGCGGTAGGCAAGGTGGCCGATTCCGTGCAGCAATTACAACTGAAGGCTGAACGGGTGGCAAGTCATGCCAATGCCGCTTCCGAGCAGGCTGTTGCTGGAACGAAGGCCATTGAGTTGTCGGTGAAGCAGATTCGTGGCGTAGAGTCGACTGTAGGCGAGTCAGCGGTCATTGTGGGGAAATTGGGCGAGCGTTCGCAGGAAATTGGACAGATTGTGGAGACGATTTCCGGGATTGCGGAGCAGACGAATCTGTTGGCCTTGAATGCAGCCATAGAGGCTGCCCGTGCCGGTGAGCAAGGGCGGGGGTTTTCGGTTGTAGCGGATGAGGTCAGAAAACTGGCAGAACAATCATCGGAAGCAGCAGAGCAAATTTCGCATTTAATTGTAGGCATTCAATCTGACACGGCAAGTGCGGTGGATTCCATGAAGACGGGGAGTACAGCGGTGGCAGATGGTGCTCAATCGGTAGAGGAACTGCGTGCTGCTTTTGAGCGAATCCGGGAATTTGTTGATGAGGTGTCTAGACAGGTTGACAGTATGACAGAGGCTATTCGCGATGTGGCCGGTGATGCCGGCATTATAGCGAAGCATATCGATGATATCGATGCACAAGGAACAAAGGTGGAAGACGAAATGCAGAATGTATCGGCAGTTTCCGAAGAGCAGTCGGCATCGGCTTCAGAGATTGCCAGTGCCAGTGACTCCCTGGCGAAACTGGCGCAGGAATTACAGGATACGTTGAGACAGTTCAAGTTTTAAGGATATGGGGCGTAAGAAATGGGCTGCAAATGCAGCCCATTTCTTATGTCTTTATTGTTTTACGATTGTCCGAATCGGGAAGGGGATTTCGATACCTTCTTCTCTAAATCTTGCCGTCAGGGCTTTGATGAATTCGTGTTTGAGGCGGAACTGGTCATCAAAGCGGGCGGAGTGCAGGAGCACGTTGAAGTCGATGCTGCTTTCGCCGAAGTTGTAGAAACGGACAGACGGCTTGCGGTTGTCATCAATTTTTTCGCCGAGGGACTCCAGCACCTGATGGGCTACTTCGAGTGTGACGTCCTCGACCTTTTGTAAATCGCTGTCATAGGCCACGCCCACGGGGATTTTGATGATGATATCGTGGCGGGGCATGCTGTAGTTGGTGATGATGGAGGAGGCGATTTTTTGGTTCGGAATGACAACCATATTGCCTTCGCCAACGGGAACGATGGTGGTGAAACGCCAGGTGATGTCGGTTACGCGTCCTTCCTCGCCGGAGCTTAAATGGATGTAGTCACCCAGGCGCAGCTGTTTGGAGAGAATCAGATGCAGGCCGGAGAAGATATTGGCCAGCGTTTCCTGCAGGGCCAGTGCCACGGCCATACCACCGACACCCAGGGCGGTAAGAATCGGAGCGATGGAAATGCCGTAGTATTGCAGCACGACGAGGATGCCCATAGCATAGATGATGCCGTTGACGATGGCATTCAAGAGCGTGGTCTTGGGCACGGCCTGTTGGGAGCGCTCGATTTGCATATCGATAACGCCGCTGACCGTACGGGCGATAACCCGGGTGATGGTGAAGATAATCACGGTAAAGAGAATGTAGGAAAAAATCTTTACCAGCGGTTCAATGATGTCGATGGTGTTGACAATCCAATAGAGGCCGACGACCAAACAAAAGGAGATCGGTACGCCCTGCAGGGCATTGATTAAGATGCCCTGCCAGGAGGCTTCGTCCGTATTGATGCGGTTCATGACACGTTTTTTAATCATGCGGTTGAGCATGATGCCCACCGTGAGTGCTGCCGTCAGAATGCATAGGGGCACAATGAGCATTTCCAAAAGGTGCGTCCAGTCAATCCATTTTATCCAGTCCATATTGAGCAAAGCAATTCCTCCCTTGCGATATTTGCTTGAAATAAAAAATCTCTCTCATTATACTATAAGTAAAAAAGAATAGTAAGGGGGATTTTATGGCTGAGATTTTAATTACGGGGCCGCGCCTGCGCCTGCGCCGGGCTGTAGAGGCGGATTTGGATTTTATCATGGATTTGGAATATGCGGAGGATAATCTGCCGTTTATCGTGCCGTTTGACCGGGATTTTCATACCAATATCGTCACCAAAGGCGAAGCCTCTATGGATGTGATTGTGGAGGAAGTCGAAACCGGTGAGCCAGTGGGCTATTTTCTCGTGGCGGGCTTAAAGACGGACGCCAAGGAAATGGAATGGACGCATGTGATTATCGCCAAGAAGGGCATGGGCTATGGTCATGAGGCCATGCAGCTCATCAAGAAGTGGTGCTTTGCGGTGCAGAAATTCCATCGGGCCTGGCTGGATTGCAAGGATTACAATACGCGTGCGCTGCACCTTTACGAAAGTGAGGGCATGGTAAGGGAAGGCCTGATTCGTGAGACCATCCTTACCAATGGCGTGTATGAGAACCTGGTGATATTGGGCATATTGGACCGGGAGTATGAAGCGCGACGGGCTGCCGGGCAGGAATTGAAATAATTTTATTTAATTAAAAGGATACATGAAGTCATGTGTCCTTTTATTGTACGATGAAAAGCGATACAATAAGAACAACAAAGGAAAAAGAAAAGATTGTGATTTTTCCCAATAATGTAGTGATTCAAATTAGGAGGCAGTTCGATGGACGCAAAGGAAATTTTAGCAAAGGTTGACCATACGTTATTAAAGCAGACCGCTACCTGGGCTGACATTCAGAAGATTTGTGAAGAGGCTTCTGAGTATCATACGGCAACGGTAATGGTTCCTTCCTGCTTTATCACGAAAATCCGTGAGAATTATGGCGGCAAGGTAAAGATTGCAACGGTGGTAGGTTTCCCGAACGGCAACTGCAACACGGCAGCCAAGATTGCTGAAACGGCACAGGCACTCGCTGATGGTGCTGAGGAAATCGATATGGTTATCAATATCGGTGCCCTGAAGGCTGGCGAAACGGAATACGTTACCGAAGAAATCCGTGCATTGAAGCGCCTGTGCGGTGAACGCGTGCTCAAGGTTATCGTAGAAACCTGCTTCCTGACGGAAGAAGAAAAAATCGCTGCCTGCAAGTGCGTGACGGACGCTGGTGCAGACTTCATCAAGACGTCCACGGGCTTTGGTTCCAAGGGTGCAACGCTTGAGGATATCAAGCTCTTCAAGGAACATATCGGTGAAGGCGTACAGATGAAGGCTGCCGGCGGTATTCATACCCGCGAAGAAATGGAAGGGTTTATCGCAGCCGGCTGCACGCGTCTGGGTGCCAGCGCTGCGGTAAAGGTTTTGAAGGATGAGGTGACCAAATAATGGGTAAGTTCAAAAGAGCATTTGTGATTGTTCTGGACAGCTATGGTATCGGTAATGAGCCGGATGCTGCAGACTTTGGCGATGGCGTTTGCAACACCTTAAAATCCATTGTGGCATCGGATAAGTATGATACGCCGAACATGAAGAAACTGGGGTTGTTCAATATTGATGGCGTTGGCTGCGGTGAACCGGTAGAAAAGCCGCTGGGTTCCTTTGCCCGCCTGCGTGAACTTTCCCGCGGCAAGGATACGACCACGGGCCATTGGGAAATCGCCGGTATTGTTTCCGAGCGTCCCATGCCGACCTATCCGGATGGCTTCCCGGCTGACCTGATTGAAAAGCTCGAAAAAGCGTTTGGCAAGAAGATTCTCTGCAACAAGCCTTATTCCGGTACGGCAGTTATCCATGACTATGGCCAGGAACAGGAAAAAACGGGCGGCCTTATCGTTTACACCTCCGCTGACAGCGTATTCCAGATTGCTGCCAATGAAGCGGATGTTCCTGTGGATGAACTCTATGGCTACTGCAAGACAGCTCGTGAAATCCTGCAGGGTGAGCATGGCGTAGGCCGTGTCATTGCCCGTCCGTATGTGGGCAAGTTCCCGGATTATCAGCGTACTTCCCGCCGTCATGACTTCTCTCTTGACCCCACGGGCGATACGATGATGGACGCTCTGCGCCGTAAAGGTCTGGAAACCATTGGCGTAGGCAAGATTTCCGATATCTTTGCCGGACGCAATGTCAATCGTTCCTTGGGTATCAACAAGGATAATGTGGATGGCATGGAAAAGACCTTGAAGGTAATGGATGAAGACTTTGAGGGTCTGTGCTTTGTCAACCTCGTAGATTTTGATATGCAGTATGGCCATCGCCGTGATATCGACGGTTATGCAGAGGCTGCTACGGTATTTGACAAGCAGCTCGGCGAATTCATGGCCAAGATGCGTGATGATGATGTGCTCATGATTACGGCTGACCATGGCTGCGATCCGGGAGCTCCGGGCACGGACCACACGCGTGAATACATCCCCCTGCTCATCTATGGCAAGCATGTCAAGGAAGGCGTAAACCTGGGTACTTATCCGACCTTTGCTATGATTGGTGCAACGATTTCCGATATGTTTGACTGCGATTTGAAGACCAAAGGCGAGAGCCTGCTTCCGCGCTTTATCAAAGACTAAATATATACCTATAGAAAAGAGGCTTTTTCTACTATGAGAATGTATGACCTGATTACCAAAAAGAAACACGGCGAAGCACTGACGGATGCCGAAATTCAGTACATGATTGATGGTTATGTAAAGGGTGAAATTCCCGATTATCAGATGTCCTCCATGCTGATGGCTATCTGGTTCAAGGGCATGAATGACCATGAAATCACCCAGCTCACGATGGTAATGGCTAAATCCGGTGATATGATTGACCTGTCCGCTATTGCCGGCAAAAAGGTTGATAAACATTCCACCGGCGGTGTAGGCGATAAGACGACGTTGATTGTTGGCCCGATTGTGGCAGCCTGCGGCGGCAAAGTGGCCAAGATGAGCGGCCGCGGCCTCGGTCATACCGGCGGTACGGTAGATAAGCTGGAATCCATTCCGGGCTATAAGACGGCTCTTGACCGCAAGGAATTCTTCGATACGGTCAACAAATGCGGCATCAGCCTTATCGGTCAGTCCGGCAACCTTGCTCCGGCAGACAAGAAACTCTATGCTCTCCGTGATGTAACGGCAACGGTTGACTGCATTCCTCTGATTGCTTCTTCCATCATGAGCAAGAAACTGGCTGCAGGCAGCGACTGCATCCTGCTCGATGTAAAGACCGGCAGCGGTGCATTCATGAAGACGCTGGATGATTCCATCAAACTGGCACAGACCATGGTGGCTATCGGTGAAGGCGCAGGCCGTCGTACGGTGGCACTCATTACCGATATGGATACGCCGCTGGGCCTGGGCATCGGCAACAGCCTCGAAGTGATTGAATCCATGGACGTACTGAAGGGCAAAGGTCCGAAGGATCTGACGGAAGTTTCCCTGCAGCTGGCCTCCAATATGCTCTATCTGGTGGGTAAAGGCACGCCGGAAGAATGCCGCAAGATGGCCGAAAAAGCTATTGAAGATGGTTCTGCTTTCGAAACCTTCTGCACGATGGTTAAGGAACAGGGCGGCGATGACAGCGTGCTGCGTGATTACAGCAAGTTCGCACAGGCTCCCTTCAAGGGCGAAATCAAGGCTGAAAAAGATGGTTTCATCACCAAGATGAACGCAGAAGCTATCGGCGAAATGTCCGTAGTTCTCGGTGCTGGCCGTGAGACCAAGGAAAGCGATATTGATTTCTCCGCTGGCCTGATTCTCCATAAGAAATATGGTGATGAAGTGAAGAAGGGCGATGTACTCGTTACCCTCTACACGTCGAAGGAAGCCGCGCTGAAGGGTGCTGAAGAGATGTACCGTGAAGCAGTTGTCATCGACAGCAGCGCTCCGGAAAAGAAGCCGCTGGTATATGCCCGCGTGGAAAAAGATAAAGTCGAAAAATACTAAGCATTAATGGTGGCTGCCCCCTGCCCCTGAAGGGGGCAGCTGTTTTACCGGAAATTGTCATACAATTATGTATTGAAGGAGTGTTTTTACTGTGGAGGATAAAGAATTAATCGCTGCGGCGAAAAAATATCGTGAATTTTCCTACAGCCCGTATTCCAAATTCAAGGTTGGTGCGGCTGTGCTGACGAAAAAAGGCAATGTATACGGTGGCTGCAATGTGGAAAATTCCAGCTTCCCGATTACGAATTGTGCAGAGCGTACAGCTATTTTCAAAGCGGTATCCGAAGGGGAACAGGAGTTTGAGGCCATTGCCCTCATCGCCGATACTCCGGGCCCTTGCTCCCCTTGTGGAGCCTGCCGTCAGGCAATGGTAGAGTTTAAGATTCCGAAAATCATCATGGCGAATATGAAGGGTGATGTGAAGGTCGTTACCCTTGAAGAACTCATGCCGTACGCCTTTACGGAATTCTAAGTTATTGACAAATACATATGGTTTGTGCGAAAATAGGACACATGTCCTACAATTTATAAATCATCAAAGGGGAATTTATAATGTTACTAGTTGTAAACTTAATCGGCGTTGCCGTATTTTTAGGCATCGGCATCCTGCTGTCCAAAAAGCGTAATGCCATTCAGTGGCGCTGCGTAGGAGCTCTTTTGGCCCTTAACGTATTTTTGGCCTGGTTCCTGACGTCCTTCTCCATCGGCCGCGAGATTATCGTGGCTGCTGCTGCTGGTTTTAACTGGCTGATCAGCGTGGCTTATGAAGGTATTGCGTTTGCTTTCCCGGATTGGGTACATGTACCGCAGATGAACTTCTTTACATCCGCATTGCTGCCAATCCTCCTCGTTGTGCCGATGTTCGATATTCTGACGTATATCGGTGTGCTGCCCTTCATCATCAAATGGGTAGGTAAGGCTTTGGCTTTCCTGACGCATGCGCCGAAGTTCGAATCCTTCTTCGCCATTGAAATGATGTTCCTGGGCAATACGGAAGCTTTGGCCGTATCCAGTCTGCAGTTGAAGCGTATGAAAGCTGACCGCTGCCTGACGCTGGCCATGATGTCCATGAGCTGTATCACGGCTGCTATGGTTGGTATTTACACCAAGATGATGCCGGGTGAATTCATCATCACGGCTATTCCTCTGAACGTTATCAACGCACTTATCGTTACGAACATTCTTCATCCGGTTAAGATTACCGAAGAAGAAGATACTGTTGCTCGTGTAGATGATGATGGTGCAGAACGTGAACCGTTCTTCTCCTTCCTCGGTAACTCCATCCTGGGTGCAGGCCGTCTGGTACTCATCATCTGCGCTAACGTTATCGCTTTCGTTGCCTTGGCAAAACTCATCGATATGCTTCTGGTGTTGATTCATCCGGCCGTTACGCTCGAAAACATCCTCGGCTGCATCATGTTCCCCTTTGCCTGGCTTATGGGTCTGGAGAGCGGGGAAGCTTTCCAGTTGGCACAGTACATGGGTACGAAGCTTGTAACCAATGAATTTGTGGTTATGCTCAGCGTACAGGACATCATGGGCCAGTTCAGCCAGCACATGCAGGGCGTACTCACGGTGTTTGTTACCTCCTTTGCTAACTTCTCCACGTTGGGTATGATTATCGGCTGCTTTAAGGGTCTGGTTGATGATGACAAGAACCAGCTCATCTCCCGCAATGTCGGTTACATGCTGCTGTCCGGTATTCTGGTTTCCCTGCTGTCTGCAGGCATTGCTGGTCTGTTCATTTGGTAATTTCATAACGACGTTAAAAGCCTTCCTTCGGGAGGGCTTTTTTATGGTTTGAAATATTTTCCTAGTCAAGGACGGGCGGGGGCGTTATAATGAGAATGATTGCTTTCAAGGATAACGAGGTGATGGAATGATTAAATTAATCATGTCGGATATGGATGGTACGCTACTGGATGAAAATGGCCGTTTGCCGAAAGGGTTTGCCGATATTGCCCGGCAGCTCAAGGAAAAAGGCGTGATTTTTGCGCCTTGTTCGGGTCGGCAGTATTATTCCCTGCTGGACACCTTCAAAGGTTATGAAGACGAATTCTTGTTCCTGGCGGAAAACGGGACGATGGTGCGCCATCATGGAAAAGAACTTTTTTCCAGCACCATGCGGCGTCCGTTGGGGCTGAAAGCCCTGCAGGCCACGGCGGCATTGCCCGGAATCTACGAAGTGTTCTGCGGCAAAAAGGATGCCTATGTGTGCAAAAATCGCATGACGGATGAATTTGCAGCAGAGTTGAATAAATATTATACGCATTCGGCTGTGGTGGACAGCTGGGATGATGTGGAGGATGAAATGATCAAGGCATCCTTCTTTGATGCCACCGGGAAAGCGGGCGAACGCATTATGCCTGTTCTGCAGAAATTTGCCGGGCCGTTCCAGATTGCTTTGTCCAGCGATTACTGGGTCGATGTGATGAATTTTGACATCAATAAGGGCATTGCCATTCAGCAGGTGCAGAAAAAGCTGCACATTGCGCCCATGGAATGTGCAGCCTTTGGTGACTTTATGAACGATGCCGAGATGATGAGTTCCGTTTATTACAGCTTTGCCATGGAAAATGCGCATCCCAAAATCAAGGAGCTGGCCCGCTATCAGACAGCCAGCAACAGGGAATACGGCGTTTTGCAGGGCATTCAGAAGCTGATTGACGACGGTTTATGCGGGTGAGGTGAGATCATGCGGGCAGATTACCATATGCATTTTGAAAAAGGCTCCTATGATGAGGAGTGGGTGGAGGGCTTTTTCCATCAGGCAAAGCTTTTGGGGCTGGAGGAAATCGGCATTTCCGAGCACTCCCATACCTTCCCGGAATTTGAGAGCCTCTACTATGATGATTTGATTTTGGACGACAGTTTTATCGGCCAGTTCCAAAAAAAATGGCTCAAGACCAATAAGTTTAAATACACGCTGGATGAATACTTTGCTTTTATGGCTAAGCTCAAGAAAAAGCACACGGTCAAGACCGGCATTGAGGTGTGCAACTTCCAGAATCAGGATGCTGTGCGGGATATTTTGAAGGATTATCCGTTTGATTATGTGATTGGCTCGGTGCATTTCTTAAATGGCTGGGCCTATGATTCGGCGGAAATCATGGCACAGTGGGATAAGGAAGACTTGGCTGATGTGTATGAGGCGTACACGCAGGAGGTCGAAAAACTGGCGGCGTCCGGCCTCTATGATGTTTTGGGGCATCCGTATAATATTCGTTTGTTCCACTATATCCCTGAATTTGATGCTACGCCGTATCTGATTCGGGCAGTGGCGGCACTCAAGAAGGCCAATATGGTGGTGGATGTCAATACGGGGACGTTCTACCGCTATCCCATTGCGGAGATTACGCCTTACTACAAGTTTATGCGCGTAGCTTCGCGGGAGGGGCTGCCGATTGTCATCACTTCGGATGCGCATAAGCCGGAGGATTGCGGTGCCTACCATGATGAGGCCGTGAACTATGCCCGTTCGTATGGTTACGAACAGACAATACGGTTCACCCAGCGGCAGAGGGAAGTTGTGCCTCTTGAGTAAAACCGATTTTGTTAGGTCGTGGTGAAATATTTTTGTTACAGCTCAGTGGGGGCGGAGGTGGTAATACTTTTCGCCGTTGCACGAAATGACCCACAAGTAGATTTATGGGCTTTTAGCTGCCTGCGCCGGGCAGGCCAACGGCGCGTATGTTCAGCGTAGTATTTAGTTTATGCCGTTTGTGGGCCAGTCCTCACTGCGTTCGGACAGTCGTTCCACGGCGAAAAGCATCACCACCTCCGCCCAAAGTTACGGTGGCACAAAAAGTTTTTCTCGGTGATAAGTAACAAGCACATCGATGTTCTTGTTACAGGAGCATCGAGTTCGCGGCAATAAGCTAATCCGTAACTTGGGGCGAACGGGGAGTGCTTTTTCTGTTCGGAGCGACTGCCTGAACGCAGTGAAGGCCGGCCCCTGAAGGAATCCGCTAAGCAAATACGCTGAAAGCAGCGCCGTTGGCCTGCCCGGCGCGAGTTGCTGGACAGCTCTATTTTGCGAGGGGGTCGTTTAGCGGGAAACAGAAAAAGCACTCCCCGTTTGCCCCTAACTACGTATGACCAGGATACCTTTACCACGAACCGAACTCCCTCACAAACTGCAATTTGCCAAAAGTCCGTTGACCATTTTACGTCAACGGACTTTTACTGTTAAGAGGCTTTCAGCGCCCTATAAATAATCAGACAATAAAATAATTTTAAAACATATTGACAAACGGAGAGGTTAGGAGTAAAATTAAGGTGTATCAGTAAATGAAGCTTATATGCAGAACTGAAAAATATCTGAAAATTTTTCCATATTTTCATCAAAAAGCCCTTAAGTATTTTCAGAAAATATCGATATAACTTGTAGAAGAAACCCTGGGGCAAGATACAGGGGATTGTACTTGCAGTGGTCAGCTGGTGAGGATGCCGTGGATGGTTAATCCATCAAAAGCCAGTTGCTATCACGAGTTTTTGATACAAGGAGAGATATATCATGAAAGTACAAATTTGTTCGCAATGGATGGAAGAAGTTTTTATCCCTGTTCGCGTCAAACAGTTCACCAAGGCTGCTAGACTCTTAGGTCATAGTGATTTTAAGTCTTATGCAGGTGGAAATGACATGGACGACCTGGTTCAGATGGGCCGCAAGTCTGTTGAACGGCAGGTAGTAGCTGAATGGCTCGATGGCCGTGGTATTGCTGGTGAGACTGCCGGGGTTGCATGATGGAAATATGGAAAAAGGGCACTCCCCACTAGGGTGGGAAGTGCCCACTATTTTTTTGTCCTTAATTTCGCTTCTGCTTAGAGGGCGGTACGGGAATGGACAGCGGTACCTCGATAACAGAGCTGGCAGCCTCGCGCATCTGTGCGGGGCTTTTTTGTGCCCAGATGGTCTGAATGGCAAGGCGCAGGGCTGCTTCGTCATAGGGGGATTCCATTTGTGCGGCAACGTGTTTTTGCAGAATGGCCATAAAGTTGGCGGGGATGGGGACATCACGTTGGGCCAGCAGTATTTGCAGGGTGGTATCGACTAAATAGAGGTGCAGGGTGTTGTCGGCCATGCTCTTTTCGTTGGGCAGCAGTTCCGGCTTTATGCTAAGAAGTGAGAAGGGGGCATCGCCCCAGCCTTCCTTGAAGATGCCGTCAATCTGGTAGAGGAAGAACAGCAGGCCATTTTGTTCGTAGAGGGCCAGTTCCATCTTGCCGGTACGGAAGGCTTCGGCGGCAATGACATCATGGCGGGAGAGCTGCAGGATAAACATGCAGCCGTTGGCGTCAATTTGGAATAGGCCGCCGTCCTGCTGATTTTTGATGGGCAGGGGGAATTTTTCCCCGACCTGAAAGTTTGCGTAATTGCTCATTTGTGTCGCTCCTTTGTATTTGTTCTTTCCTAGTGTATCATATTTGGTGGGGAATGTGCTATACTGATTACAGATGAGGTTGGGGGAGGAATGTTCAATTGACTCTTAACGATACAACACGGGGCAATCGTTTGCACATTGGTTTGTTTGGCCGTCGCAATGCGGGGAAGTCCTCATTGATTAATGCGTTGACCGGTCAATCTGTGGCTACTGTTTCGGCTGTGCCGGGGACGACTACGGACCCGGTTTATAAGGCCATGGAACTGCATGGTATCGGGCCGGTGGTGTTTATTGATACGGCGGGTTTTGATGATGAAGGCGAACTGGGGCGTCTGCGGGTGGAGAAGACGGAGCAGGCGGCACGGGAGACGGATATCGCTTTGCTGTTATTCAGTGGATTGGATATGGCAGAGGAGTTGAAGTGGCTGGCGCTTTTCCACCAGCAGAAGACGCCGGTGATTTTGGTGGTCAGCTGTATGGATGAGCGGGAAGATGCCGGGGAGGCGCTGGTCAGGGCTGTGGAGGCGGCTGCCGCTGTCTGTCCGTTACGGGTTAGTGCCAAGGAAAAGCAGGGCTTGGAGGAATTGCGTCAGGAGATAATCCGGGCCTTGCCGGAGGATTATGAACAGCCGTCCATTACCGGGGATTTATGTCAGACCGGTGATACGGTGGTTCTGGTCATGCCGCAGGATATCCAGGCGCCTAAGGGGAGATTGATTTTGCCGCAGGTGCAGACCTTGCGGGAACTTTTGGACAAGGGCTGTCAGGCCGTTTGCTGTACGACGGACAGGTTGCAGGAAACGTTAGCTAAACTAAAGGAACCGCCGCAGCTGATTATCACGGATTCGCAGGCATTTAAGGAAGTTTATCCGTTAAAACCGGCTGACACGTTGCTGACGTCTTTTTCGGTGCTGTTTGCGGCTTTTAAAGGGGATATGGATTATTTCCTGCAGGGGGCAGAGGCCCTGCTGACGCTTAAACCGACGGCGCGCATTCTCATCGCTGAGGCCTGCACGCATAAGCCGTTGCAGGAGGATATCGGGAGGATAAAGCTGCCTCGGCTGCTGCGCAAGAAAATCGGTGATGGCCTGCAGATAGATATTGTCTCCGGCAAGGATTTTCCGCGTGATTTAACGAGGTATGATTTGGTCATTCATTGCGGAGCTTGTATGTTTAACCGCAAATACGTTTTGAACCGCGTGCGGGAGGCAAAAGCGCAGGGAATCGCTATGACCAACTATGGCCTTTCCATAGCTGCCCTTTTGGGGATTTTGCCGATGGTAGCATTGCCCAATGGAAAAAAATACGCTACAATGAAAGACAGGCATTAAATTCAAGAAGATTAAACAGGGGTGAACACTATGGATAAACGAATGTATAATTTTATTGGACTGAGCCTTTTGACGGGTTCCCTTTTTATGATGAATCCACAGCCGACGCTGGCTGCGCATATCGACTTTGCCAATCAGCAGTCTGCTGCCGCAGAAACGGGCAGCCAGACAGGAGCCAAGGAACAGCAGTGGTATTGGCTGGCCTCGGATGATAATTACAGCAAGTATTATGACCCGGAGTCCGTGGTGGTGACCCGTACGGTGGAAACGGCCCATGGCCAGGTTCCGACAGAAATTCAGGTATGGACAAAGACGACTTATAGCTATGGCGGGGCCAAGGATACTTTGGCTGCGTATGGTCTCAGCGATAAATATCCGGACGCAGCGAAATTGAATTTCAGCACGGCACAGCTGGTTATCCGCCCCCAGTTCCGCACGGTGCAGTGCATTGCCGAACATTTTTACGATAAAAATGGTGAAGTAATTTGGTCGGAGGCAAATCCGGCGGCCAAGGAAAAAGAAATCAACTCGCAGAATTTCAACGAAGATTTCTATGCGGCAGCTGTAGACCAGGCCTTTCATCAGAGCCGGGAGATGGAACGGGTCAATGCGAAAAACCGCTGGTTGACCGTATTCGATTCCACGACGCCGGATGGTGTCTATACGCACATCAAGGTCGATACCTCTACCATGCGTATGCAGGGCAGCAATCTGGTGTTCTGGCAGTGGCAGGAAGTAAAGGACAACAATGGCCAGGTGATGGAAATCAAGTTTATGAAGATGGCGGTCAATCTGCCACAGGCTACGGAAAAAGCTGTGGCCGGCCAGTATTGGACGCCAAGCGGCGGCTGGAAATCTTTGGAGGCGGCTATCGACGGCCAGTATCGTATGGTGAGCCGCACCAGTGAAGAATATCGTTATATTTTGGAACTCAGAAATTATGTGGAAAATCATAGCGCCTGGGTACATCGTTATGGATTGGAATAAGGGGAGATTCGATGCCAATTAAGATACCCAATGCGTTGCCGGCAGCGCATATTCTCGAAGGGGAAAATATCTTTGTGATGGATGCTGACCGGGCATACAGCCAGGATATCCGTCCGCTGAAAATTCTCATTTTGAACCTTATGCCGATTAAGTACATTACGGAAACGCAGCTCTTGCGTCTGCTGGGCAATACCCCTTTGCAGGTGGAAGTGGATTTCATCTACACGGAGAGTTATACGCCCAGCCATACGCCCATGGATTATTTGGCTCAGTTCTATGGCACTTTTGATGAAGTGCGCCATAAGAAATACGATGGTATGATTATCACCGGTGCTCCGGTGGAGAATATGGCCTTTGAAGAAGTCGCCTATTGGGACGAAGTGGCCGAAATCATGGAGTGGAGCAAGAAACATGTCTATTCCACCTTCCATATCTGCTGGGGCGCTCAGGCCGGACTTTACTACCATTACGGCATTCCCAAATATCAGGTGCCGGAAAAGATTTTTGGCGTGTTCCCTCATCACCTTTGCGTAGAACATGAACGGCTGCTGCGAGGCTTTGACGATATCTTCTATGTGCCCCATTCCCGTCATACGGAGGAACATAAAGAAGATATCCTGAAGGTGCCGGAACTGACGATTCTGGCCGAGGCTGAAGGCGCAGCCGGCCCGTATATCATTGCCAATCTGGAAAAACGACAGTTCTTTATTACCGGGCACGCAGAGTATGACCCCACAACCTTGAAACAGGAATATGACCGCGATTTCAAGGCCGGAATGAATCCGCAGATTCCCCAGAATTATTACCCCAATGATGACCCGTCTCAAAAGCCGATTGTCCGCTGGCGCAGCGTGGCTCATCTGCTTTTTGCAAACTGGCTGAACTACTACGTTTATCAGGAAACGCCTTATGAACTCGATGAGCTCTATAAGGAACGGGAAGACTGATCTCTTCAGCGTTTTTTCAGCAAATGGATGTAAAATAGCAATGTTATCAAAAAAAATTAGGGGGATTCTATATGAAAATGCGATGGGGTGCAGGTATTCTGGCTGCAGCAATGCTCTTTATCGCCCAGCCACAGGCTCAGGCCGATGAAGTCATTTCGCCGGATATTTATCAGTGGGTACAATCTACTTCCCGTCAGAATTATTTTTTCAATAAGCAGCACATCTATTTCGGCCAGGACGATAAGGGCGTTCTTGATGCCAACGTGATTCTGGTACCGGTGCTGAAAACCTACGATGCAGTGCAGATTCAGGACGTACAGGCCAAGCGCCGCTGGAAGATGCTCTCTATGGAGGGCTACGAAGATTTGGTGGGCTGCGCAGAATATCTGCGCTTTGATTTGGCCGCCGATACCGTGACCGTGTACAAACACGAGGATTTGGATTCGGAATGGGGCGTTTTGGGAACGACCACCAACAGCAAGCCGGTAAAACTGGCCGATTTGTCGGAAAAAGACGTGGATGGCGTATTCTATCGGGCGATTTTAAAATATGCGAATGCGCATATCGATGAAATGGTGGAACGCACCGAAAAACAAAAGAATGCCAAACTAAATGACGCGGCGAAAAAGAAAATAGCCGAATTGAAGAATCCTGCGGAAAAAAAGACGGATAAAGACGCCAAGGCCGATAAGAAAGATAAGAAAGATAAGAAGGATAAGAAAAAACATTGATTTTTTAATCAAAATATAATTGAATTTCAATGCTGTTTTAATCTTTTCATGCGATATTACGGATAGAAAAGTTAAATGCGATATCCATAATAAAGGCGAACGTTTTTAGGGGAGAAGCGAGGGATTATGATGAACAGATTGATGAAAGTTTTTGGACTGCTGAGTATGGTAACCATGCTGCTGGTGGTTTCGATGGCTACGGTACTGGCTGCAGAAAATGTCGATTGGAACAAAAATGTTATCCGTGCTACGGGCGGCGGCGTTGCTCCGGCAAATGCCCGCAACATAGCACAGGCCCGCATGATGGCCCGCAGAGCAGCTATCACCGATGCTTATCGGCAACTGGCTGAATACGTGGGCGGCGTAAATGTGGATTCGGAAACCACCGTGAGCATGGCGGAGGTACAGAGTGATGTCGTCAAAACACGCGTGCAGGCTATGGTTCGCGGGGCACGTATCGTAGATGAACGGCAGACCCGTGATGGTGGTTATGAAGTAACCGTAGAGGTGTCCATGTTTGGCGTGTCTTCGCTGGCAAGTGCCGTGATCAGCCGTCCGGCAGTAATTGAGTCCTTCCCGGAACAGACTGCTGATGTGCTGCCGTCCAAGGTAGAACCTTATCAGGATGGCGGCTGGGCAACACCTGCACCGAGCACGAATAAAGGTTCTTCTGCTGCCGCAGCTCCGGATGGAAAAGCTATTGGCAAATTTACCGGCCTGATTGTGGATTGCCGTGGTTTGGGATTGAAACCGGTTATGAGCCCGGTCATCAAAAATGCTAATGGCAGACCGATTTATGGCTATAAGAACCTCGACTACGATAAGGTCATTGAAAAAGGCATGGCCTCGTATGCAAGAAACATGTCCGAAGCCAGCCGTGCAGGCCGCAATCCGTTGATTGTCCGCGCCCTTGATGTGGAAAATCACGGCGGTACGCCAGTACTTTCTGTCGCCGATGCCAATCGTGTGCTCATTGAAAATGGCGCTACCCATTTCCTCGATGATACGAATGTCGTATTCCTGAGATAATTATAAGACGCAGCCGGATAATGGCTGCGTCTTTTTTCGGGAAAAATATTGACAGAAAGCTGTTTTTTCGCTATAATAGACAAGTGATTTGCGGGATGTAGCGCAGTTTGGTAGCGCGCCTGCTTTGGGAGCAGGATGTCGCAGGTTCGAATCCTGTCATCCCGACCATT
>CADBYQ010000008.1 GCA_902798865.1 Pseudoselenomonas ruminantium
CATGGATATGCTTCATGGCTCTTTTTGGGATAAGCTGATTATTTTTGCGATTCCACTAGCGCTTACCGGCGTTTTGCAGCAGCTCTTCAATGCGGCTGATGTGGCCGTCCTGGGGCAGTTCGTGGGCAAGAATGCCATGGCGGCTGTGGGGAATAATATCTCCGTTATCGGCATCTTGGTCAATCTGTTTATGGGATTGTCCTTAGGCTCAAATGTGGTGATTGCCCGTTTTATCGGGGCGAAGAAGCCTGAAAAGGTTGGCACAGCGGTGCAGACGTCCTTTGCCCTGGCGGTGGCGACAGGCTTTGCCCTGCTGCTCTTTGGTGAACTGATGGCTACGCCGATTATCAACTGGCTGGATGTGCCGGCTGAAGTTGAGGCGATGGCGGAAACGTATCTGCGGGTATATCTTTTGGGGCTGCCCTTTATCGGCATGTATAACTTTGAAGCAGCTATCCTGCGCGCCCGCGGGGATACGCGCACGCCGCTCCTGGCGCTGGCTGTGGCCAGTGTGGTCAATATCGCGCTGGATTTGCTCTTTGTCCTTTGGGGCTGGGGCGTTATGGGCGTGGCACTCGCTACGGTTGTGGCAACTGGCGTCAGTGCCTTTATCCTGTTCTGGTTCCTGACTCATTCGCAGGATATTTTGCGACTGCATTTTGACGGCTTTGCGCTGAACGGGCATTTGCTGCGGGATATTGTCGCCATTGGCCTGCCGGCAGGCATTCAGGGCATGGTCTTTTCGTTCTCCAACATTTTGATTCAGGCGGCGGTGAACAGTTTGGGGCCGGATGCGATGGCGGCTTCGGCGGCGGCTTTTGCCATTGAGGTCAATGTTTACTGCGTGCTCAACGCCTTTGCCCAGGCAACGACAACTTTTGTGAGTCAGAATTACGGTGCGGGCAATCTCCCGCGCTGTTTCCAGATTACCAAGGTGGGCATGGGGCTGGATATTGCCTTTACCGTGATGATGGGCGTTATCGTGATTGGCTTTGCACGGGAATTCCTGTCCTTGTTCAATGCCGATGAAACGGTAGTGGAACTGGGGATTATCCGCTTTTGGTATATCGTGGCACCGCAGTTTTTGCAGGTGTTTATCGACGTGTTGTCCGGTGCTCTGCGTGGCTATGGCTTTTCCCTGCCGCCGGCACTGCTGGCGCTTGTGGGTATCTGCGGCGTGCGCATTACCTGGCTTTATACGCTTTTCCCTGCCAGTCCCGACTATGGCACGCTGATGGCCTGCTATCCCGTGAGCTGGCTGATTACGGGGATTTTTATCGGAATTCTTTATCGTTATTGCCGGGGGCATATTAAGTTGATTCGGGTGTAAACAGGATAAAACACGAAAATTAATTATCATGAATATGGGGATTGTGCTATACTAATGGTTAGAGAGCTTTTGGAAGCGAAAGGAAGATGACCATTATGATAGAATACAATCCCCATTCTTTGCGTGCCGAAGAATTTATCAACGATACAGAAATCCGCGAGACGCTGGCCTATGCGGAAGCCAACAAGGATAATTTTGCCCTGATTGATGAAATATTGGAAAAAGCCCGGCCGGTCAAGATGGGGACGGGCTATACCTGCAAGGGGCTGAGCCATCGGGAGGCCTCGGTACTGCTGGCCTGTGAAGACCCGGAACGGGTTGCCCGTATGTACACGATTGCCGAGGAAATCAAGCAGGCGTTTTACGGCAACCGCATTGTATTGTTTGCGCCGCTGTATTTATCCAATTACTGTGTAAATGGCTGTGTCTACTGTCCTTATCATGGACAGAACAAACACATTCCCCGCAAGAAACTCACGCAGGAGGAAGTGCGGGCCGAGGTTATGGCGTTGCAGGATATGGGACATAAACGTCTGGCCATTGAAGCCGGCGAAGACCCCTTCAATAATCCGTTGGAATATATTTTGGAATGTATTCATACGATTTACAGCATTAAGCATAAAAACGGTGCTATCCGTCGCGTGAATGTGAATATCGCGGCTACCACGGTGGAAAACTACCGCAAGCTCAAAGAGGCAGGCATTGGCACCTATATTCTCTTTCAGGAAACCTACCATAAGGAAAGCTACGAGCGGCTCCATCCCACGGGGCCGAAGCACGATTATGCTTACCATACCGAAGCCATGGACAGGGCTATGGAAGGCGGCATAGATGACGTGGGCCTGGGCGTGCTCTTTGGTCTGGAAGGCTATAAGTATGAGTTTGCCGGTCTGCTCATGCACGCAGAGCATCTTGAGGCTGTGCATGGAGTCGGCCCGCATACCATTTCCGTACCGCGTGTGAAAAAGGCCGATGATATCGACCCGGAAGCCTTTGACAACTCCATCAGCGATGAAATCTTCACGAAGATTGCGGCCTGCATTCGTTTGGCTGTACCGTATACCGGCATGATTATCTCCACCCGCGAATCCGAGCAGGTGCGGGAGCGTATGCTGCAGGTAGGCATCAGTCAGGTCAGCGGTGCTAGCCGTACCAGCGTGGGCGGCTACACGGAAAAGGAACGGCCCACGGATACGGAACAGTTCAATGTGTCCGACCAGCGCACTCTTGATGAAGTAATCAAGTGGCTGATGGAAACGGGCCATATTCCTTCCTTCTGCACGGCCTGCTATCGGGAAGGGCGTACGGGTGACCGCTTTATGAGTTTGTGCAAGAGCGGACAGATTGTCAACTGCTGTCATCCAAATGCCCTGATGACCTTAACGGAGTACCTGACGGACTATGCCAGCGAGGAAACCAGGGAACTGGGCTATAAACTCGTGGAGGAAGAACTCAAGAAAATCCCCAAGGAAAAAGTCCGCCAGATTGCCGCCGAGCATATCGAAGCCATCAAACATTCCGACAAGCGGGATTTCCGCTTTTAAGACTTATGTAACTTGCAGTTTGTGAGTTAGTGCTTGCTGAAATATTTTTGTTACAGCTCAGTTTGGGCGGAGGTGGTAATACTTTTCGCCGTTGCACTGAATGACCCACAAGCAAGGGTAGGCGCTTTTTTAGCTACCTGCGCCGGGCAAGACCGGCGGCGCGTATGTTCATATCAGTGTTTAGTTTATACCGTTTGTGGGCCAGTCCTCACTTCGTTCGGACGGTCGTTCCACGGCGAAAAGCATCACCACCTCCGCCCTAAGTGATGTCCGTACAAACCGTCATTTTCGCAGTGATAAGCAGCAAGCACATCGATGTTCTTGTGACGGGAGCAACGAGTTCGTGGCAACAGACTAATCCGTAACTTGGGGCGAACGGGGAGTGCTTTTTCTGTCAGGAGCGACTGCCTGAACGCAGTGAAGGCCGGCCCCTGTAGGAAACAGCTAAGTAAATACGTTGAAAGCAGCGCCGTTGGCCTGCCCGGCGCGGGCAACTGGACAGCTATTTTTTCCGAGGGGGTCGTTTAGCGGGAAACAGGAAAAGTACTCCCCGTTCGCCCCTGACTACGTATGAACAGGATACCTTTACCATGAACTAAACTCCCCGACAAACTGCAATTTATCTATTTCTGTGGCATGGTTTCAAATTGAGTTGGAATTCATGCCCAATTTTGTAACAATGTATCAGAGTTCTGACAATCTACTGCCTGCCTGGACTGGTTTTTGATACAATAAGAATCAAGAAGGAGCGTGACGAAATTGAATTATCTGGCTTATGATGTGGGCGGCAGTAGTGTGAAGTATGCTTTGGTCGATGCAAGTGGAAATTTGCAGGAAAAGGGAAGCTTTGCAACGCCGGCAACTTTGGAACAGTTCTATCAGGAAGTGGTGCAGGTACGGCAGCAGCTGAGCGAGGGCAGGGAAATCTCTGGGGCTGGTTTCAGCATGCCGGGGGCGGTCAATAATCAGACGGGGATTATCGGCGGCAGCAGCGCCTTGGACTACATCCATGAATTCCCCATCCGGCAGGCGTTGTCGGAGAGGCTGGGCATGATGGTCACGATTGAAAATGATGCCAACTGTGCGGCTTTGGGCGAAGCATGGACTGGCGCTGGTCGTGTGTATCGGAACCTGGCGTATTTCGTGATTGGTACGGGCGTTGGTGGCGCTTTGGTGCATGATGGGAAAATAATACATGGCCCACATCAGCATGGCGGTGAATTTGGCTATATGGTCATGAATGATGACTATGATATCCTGAGTGAAGTGGGCTCTACGGGCGGTCTTTGCCGCCAGTTGGCCAAAATCCGTAACGTGCCGGTGGATACATATGATGGCCGCAAGGTTTTTGCGCTCAAAGAGCAGGGTGATGTCGATGCAGCCCGCTTGATTGATCAGATGTATGAATATCTGGCTAGGGCTGCCTATATCATCCAGTATACCTTTGATCCCGAAGCCATTCTCTTTGGCGGTGCCATCAGCTCTCGTCCGGACTTCATCCCGACCATAAATGAGCATTTGCAGAAAATCCTCATGAGCGTAGGCGTGGCTCATGTAAAGCCAAAGTTGCTGCCCTGTCAGCATGGCAATGATGCCAACCTGCTTGGAGCGGTGGCTAATCTGCGTGCTTTTTAATATTACAAATTATAATTGGGAAAAACTGTAATATCGGCAGGATATTGTTGCTTGGTTCGCGAAATAATGTTTGTTCATATTGTTTACAACTGCAAGGAGGTTTATACGAATGGATTTTATTGAATTGGCGAAAAAGCGTTATTCCTGCAAGAAGTTCCAGCCGGACAAGGCCGTGGAGCAGGAGAAATTGGATAGGATTTTGCTGGCCGGTCAGCTGGCGCCTACCGCTAAGAACAGCCAGCCGCAGCATGTCTATGTACTGAAATCGGAAGCAGCCCTGCAGCTTGTGGACGGGCTGACGCCCTGCCGTTATGGTGCGCCGGTGGTGCTGGCTGTGACCTATAACAAAACGCAGTGCTTCAATTATCCTGGCGATAAATACGATTCCGGCGCGGAAGATGCCGCCATTGTGGCCACGCATATGATGCTGGCGGCCGCAGAGACGGGCTTGGACAGCTGTTGGCTGAATTATTTTGACCCCGATAAGGCAGCAGAGGCCTTGGAATTGCCTGCAGAGGAAACGCTTGTGATGCTTTTGGATGTGGGCTATGGTGCAGAGGGTGTACGTCCCTTGCCGAATCATGAAAAAACAAAACCGATGGAAGAATTGGTGTCCTATCGCTAATCTTCATTTGCATGGAGCCGCCGGATGACAATCCGGCGGCTCTTTTGCGTGGAAAAACAAAAAAATAATCATTGCAACAGTAAAAAAATTCTGTAATTTAGCAGGGGTTTGGGGCGAAATGCCGAAGTAAGTGCAAAAACAGCGGATTTTTTAACTGGAGAAAGAGGTGGAAAGAAAATGAAGAGATTTTTTGCATGGACGATGGTTTTCAGTATTATGGTCTTTAGTCTGGCGGTATGTACTACGGTATCAGCGGATGCTGTCGATTATTCGCAAAAGGCCAGCTGGTGCAGGCTGCCGAATATTATTTCCAAGGATGTTGACACGTTCTACATTTACTCCACATCGTATGTGGAAACCAGCTTCAAGGAGGGAGCTCCCGATTATGCGTCTCTTGATACGCCGGAGATGGTGGAACGGGCGCAGAGTGAATATGTGGCCCACACCACCGTATTTGAGGACTCTACCAATGTGTTTGCCCCGTACTACCGCCAAGCTGGTATGCGCTATGCTGGGGAAGTCGCGGCCAAGACCGGAAACATTGATGCAGCACTTTTAGGGAAGCCCTATGACGATATTATCGCTGCTCTTGACTACTACTTTGAAAACTACAACGAGGGGCGTCCTTTCATCATCGCCGGACATAGCCAGGGCTCGTCCATGACGTTGCTCGTATTGAAGAAATACTTCAAGGAGCATCCCGATTACTATAAGCGTATGGTAGCTGCCTACGCCATCGGTTTCTCCGTTACGAAGGATTACCTTGCAGCTAACCCTCACCTGAAGTTCGCCACCGGTGAGCGGGATACGGGCGTCATCATCAGTTGGAACACGGAGGGCAGGCAGAACGTGGTGGAAAACGCCAAAAACGCTGTGGTGCTGCCGGGCGCAATCAGTATCAATCCGTTGAACTGGAAGCTCGACGAAACATACGCCCCGGCGAGTAAGAACCTTGGTTCTCTCGTAGGTGATGAGAAAACCGGTATGGGAAAGATTGGCGACATTGGCGCTGACGCCAAGATCAATCTTGCCCGTGGCGTGATTGTGACGAATGCCAAGGCTGACCCTGTACCCATGCCGGAATTCTTCGGGCCGGCCAGTTTTCACGACAATGATTACACCTTCTATTACAACAACATCAGGGACAACGTAGCCAAGCGCATTGCCGCCTATAGGAAAGGCCATAAATGAGAGCATGGCGATATACAGATAAAATCACAAAAAGCACTCCATGTGGATGAATACGAAGGCGATGAAGGATTTCGGGATTAACCGGGACGCCGTTGCCAAATGGGGAACAGCCTGCGTGTATGTGAATGCCGCTGGAAACCCCACCGGTATTATCTCGGAAGCGCCGACCATAATATTATGGCGATTGCAGGCATGATGTGGGTGGAAAAAGAGCCGTCCATTTACCGGCAGGAAGTAGATAAGGATTTCATGAAAGACGATTTTGCGGAGATCGAGAAAGCAAAATGTCTCGCGACTTATGTAGATGGTGAACTGGTTTACAAGGCTTGATACAGATAGATTAACTATTTTGTAAACATTTCATTTTGTTTTCAGAGTCAATCATCATATTTTCATGTAACTTTGTTATACTTTGTCTTGTTCAAAGGTTTGCAAGTTTGCAAGACTGGAGGAAACAAGACAATGAATCAGATGAAGAAGATTAGCAAGAAGATTAGCAGTAATATGATGAACAAAATGCGTTTGCAGCAGGTTAAGGCCTCGTTGACCAAGCTCACTGCTGTGATGGTTGTGACCATGACCGTACTGGCGCAGAGCCTGATTGCTGAAGCGCAGGAGGCGGAGCCGGACATAACCAGGGATATGCGCGCGTTAGAGCAAAAAGGTGCGTATCTCACCGGCCTAAAACATCGCATCAAGGCTGAGGACAGCCTGATGCAGAAGATTTTGGCCGATGCCGTAAAGGATAATGTGAATCTGGGACAGGCCGCTGATGGTATCAGCGATGTTCTGCGTTATACCCTGGTCATCAAGGACGAGGACTACAGCCGCCGGGTGCCGCAGGCGATGAAGAAACTCACGGACAGCGGTTATGAAGTGGTGAAATTTCACAATGCCTGGGGCGGAAAATTTTATCAGGGGATCAACGTCCAGCTGTTAAGCCCCACGGGCGTTAAGACGGAATTGCAGTTCCATACGCCGCAGTCCTATGCAATCAAGCAGGCATCTCATGGTGTATACGAAATCCGCAGAAATCCCGACGCTACACCTGAGGAAGTGGCCGATGCCACGGTTAAGAGCATTGCTTACAACAAGCAGGTAAAAATGCCTGCAGGGGCTAAGGAGATTGAATATAGTGGTATAAAGGAATAATGTTGGATAAGGACTGGTGTTGAGCTGGTCCTTTTTTGTTTGGTTATTTTTTGTGTTTGCGATATAATTAAGGAAATAGTTTGCGAAGGCGTTGGAGGCACAATGATAACAGTAAAAAATTTTGCGGCTGTACTAAAATATATGCAGTTTATTGAACGTGATGGTTTTTATGAAAAATATTTTCCGAATTATGATGATTCTCTTAAAGTGGATTTGGAAAAGCGAAGATTGATATATCCAGAGAAGATAAAAGGGCGAGAACGCAATGCTTATTTTGACGAAGCCCACAAGGAAAATATGGTGGTTTTTGAATGTGTGAACCGTTTGTTGGAAAAGGGCTATCGTCCAGAGCATATCGAACTGGAAAAGGAATGGCACTTAGGGCATGATGCCAAAGGTGGTCGGGCAGATATTTGTGTAACCGGGGCTGATGGCAAGATGCTATTTATTATCGAGTGCAAGACCGCTGGCAGGGAGTATGATAATGAACTGCGTCAAACACAGACTGACGGAGGGCAGCTAATCTCCTACTGGAAACAGGAAGATGCCTGTCAGTGGCTTTTGCTGTATGCTTCAGACTGGGAAGATAATCGGCTTACCTACCGTACAGACAGTATTTCCTGTAGCGACGACAGCAATATGCGTATTGCCAAAAAACAGGATAATTCCATAAAGCTTTACGATGATGCACATACTGTAGAGGAACTTTTTGCCGTTTGGGATGAAACTTACGAGAAGCGACTGTTTGGTGATGTGGTTTTCCGTGATGATACCGTGGCCTATGAGATAGGTGCCAAGCCATTGCGGAAAAAGGATTTGCGCGATTTTAGCGAGAGTGACAAGGTAGTAAACCGTTTTGAGGAAATTCTGCGGCACAACAACGTTTCGGACAAGGAAAATGCCTTTAATCGTCTAGTAGCTCTCTTTATCTGCAAATTGGTGGATGAAATCCAAAAAGACGAAGATGATGTGGTGGAATTTCAGTACAAGGTGGGGACAGACACTTACGAAAACTTGCAGGACAGATTACAGCGTTTGCACCGTGATGGTATGGAAAAATTCATGCGCGAAGAAATGTTCTATGTTGCCGATGACTATGCAGAAAATCTAATCCGGCAATATACAGGACAGAAACGAGTCAAGTTGATTGCCGAACTGAAAAAGACGCTGCGTATTTTGAAATTTTATACCAACAATGATTTTGCCTTTAAGGATGTGCACAATGAGGAATTGTTCTATCAGAACGGTAAAATTCTGGTGGAAGTGGTGCAGCTCTTTGAAGAATACCGCATTATTGGCTCGCGCGATTTGCAGACATTGGGCGATTTGTTTGAGCAGCTTTTGAGCAAAGGCTTTAAGCAGAACGAAGGTCAGTTTTTCACCCCTATGCCGATTACCCGTTTTGTTTGGGATAGTCTGCCTTTAAGGGAAATATTGCGTAAAAATGAGCAGGAATATCCCAAAATCATTGATTACGCCTGCGGTGCCGGACATTTTCTGACCCAAGGATTTGAAGCGGTAAATGACCTCGTACAAAAAGATGACCGCGCTTGGGCCGGTGAGAAATTATATGGCGTAGAAAAAGATTATCGTTTGGCCAGAGTGTCCAAGATTTCTCTGTTCATGCACGGTGCCGGTAATGGCAATATTGTCTTCGGCGATGGCTTGGAAAATTATATGGATAAAAATATCCGTCCGCATAGTTTCGATATTCTGGTAGCCAATCCGCCCTATTCGGTAGCGGCCTTCAAGCCGCATCTGAAATTAAAGGACAATGATTTTACCATTTTGCCGAAGATAAGCAATAACGGCTCGGAGATAGAAACGCTCTTTGTGGAACGCATTGCCCAGCTGCTAAAGCCCCAGGGGGTAGCAGCGGTGATTCTGCCCATCAGTATTCTGAACAAGGAAAGTGAGAGCTTTGTCGCTGCGCGTGAATCCCTGCTGCAAAATTTCCGTCTGTGTGCTATTGTGCAGTTGGGGAGCAAAACATTCGGTGCTACCGGGACGAATACGGTGATTTTGTTCCTGGAAAAGTTTGCAGAACCGCCCAAGAAGGTTGACCTTTGTACAGACACCGTGCAGGCTGTTCTTACGGCACAGAGTTTGGAGGATTGGGAAGACAAGGACATTTTGACGGCGTATTTGGAAAAAATACAGGTTGACCGGCAGATTTACGGCGAATTTGTGACGCGTCAGCGGAATTTCAACGCTTGGGCTGACGTTCCTTATATAGATGCTTATACCAAAGCATTCTTATCATCGGCAGAATATAGTACCAAGGTTAAGCAAAAGGGCTATCAGGCCAAGAGCGAGGAGGAAAAGCTGGAATGGTGCAATGTCAGCTTTTATGAATTTGCCATCGCGAAAGAGGCGGAAAAACTCTTGTATTATTCGCTGGCCTATGGACAGACTGCGCTTATCGTTACCACTCCGAATGATAATAAGGGGCAGGAAAAATTCTTGGGTTACGGTTGGAGCAACCGTAAAAGACAGGAAGGTATACAAATCAAAAAACAGGGTGGGCTTTTGTATAATCCGCAGGACAGACAGGCAACGGATACTTTGGCGGCCCTAGTGCGTGCTTCCTTTGGTGAGGAAGTAGAACTGACCGGCGATTTAGGAGAATACTACCATTATATGCCTGTAACGGATATGCTCGATTTTAGCGGTGTGAATTTTAACAAGGCGATAAAGACCAACAAAGTACGTCATCAGGTGGTAAAAGAAGGCATGACTGCTTATAGGCTGGATGGCCGGGAATTTTCCGTCAGCATTGGCAACCGTGTGTTGGCGGCAGAGATTGAGGAAGATGGAGAGTACCCTGTGTATAGTGCCAATGTCTTTGAGGAATTTGGCCGCATCAACAAGCAAAACTTAACCGATTTCAGTAAGCCTTCGGTTATTTGGGGCATTGATGGAGATTGGATGGTCAACTATCTGCCGGAAGATTATCCGTTCTATCCCACTGACCATTGCGGCGTAATCCGGGTGAATACGGATAAGATATTGCCGAAATACTTGGCATTGGCTTTGCAGGTTGAGGGCGAATATGAAAGATTCTCGCGCAGTAACCGGGCATCTACGGCAAGGATTAAGAGCCTGACTGTACAAATTCCCAGTGTGCCTGTGCAGAAAAAAGTGGTGGAGGAAATCGAAGCTATTGATTCACAGGTTACGAAGCTGGCGCAGGAGATAACGCAATATAATGAAGATATAAAATCACGGTTTATCGAGATGTTTGGTGACCCGGTGATGAATCCTATGGGATGGGAAGTGCTATCGTGGCAAGATGTATTTGATACTACAACAGGAAAATTAGATTCAAATGCAGCTGTTGATGGTGGACAATATCCATTCTTTACCTGTGCGAAAGAACCTTTTACAATAGATACTTTTGCCTTTGATTGTGAAGCTTTGCTTTTAGCAGGCAACAATGCCGCTGGTATATATGATGTTAAACACTATAAAGGAAAATTCAATGCTTACCAAAGGACATATGTATTACAATTGAAAAATAATGAATGGAAATACGAGTTCTTCAAACACCAATTAGAAGGGAGATTGGTTTACTTACAGAATCAATCAGTAGGTACAAATACGAAATATTTGACTCTTGGAATATTGAATAGGTTGAAGTTTATTGTTCCCAATATCACGATGCAAGGACAATTCGCCGACTTCGTAGCACAGACCGACAAAACGAAAAATGCTGCTCAATCGCAGATTTATAAACTGAAACAGGAAAAGGAAGACGCAATCCAAAAATATTTCAAATGAAGGGAGAGATTTTAGTTTTATGGAGAAACAGCTTATATTGAGTGGAATAAATATCCATCATTTTAGGGGCATAAATGAATTGAAAATAAATGATTTATCCCTGGTAAATGTCCTCGCTGGCCCTAACAACTGCGGAAAAACCAGTGCTTTAGAAGCAATTCGTATTCTAACCAACCCTAGTGATATTGGGCAGTTGATTCGGCTTTCTACCATAAGAGCCAGTGTATCTAAAGAAGCTAAAAAAAGAAATATTGTTCAATATTTACTAAGTGTTTTTCAAAAAGATACGGAATCAGATGAATCAAGCGCATCGTATCGCATTAAAATCGGAGCCAATATAAAAAATATAGATTATCTTTATGAAGCTGGTGGTACTGTCGGAAAAATAACGAATACATCAGGCGAACCGCAAACCATGATGGATTTATCTGTAAAGATATCCAATTCAGCAGATAAAAAACCAAAATATAAATATGATAAAATTATAAATAATGCAGATACGTTATTCACAGCTGATGAAAATGATTTATATCATGCAATGTATGTATTTTCCAGTGTGAATTACTACCGCACTACTGCCCGTGACATAAAAGACTATATCATAGATAATGGGAAGGATGAATTGCTGGATATTCTTAAGTCGTTTGATGATACCATTCGGGATATTAGTATCATAGATGAGGAGATTTACTTGCATAGTACTTCAAGTGGAACACTCCCGTTGTTCTCATATGGTGCGGGAATGCAGAAAGCTCTTTGCCTGGCTGTTGAAATTGCCTATTGTAAGAATGGTATCATACTGGTAGATGAAATAGATAATGCAATACATGTTTCGGCATTTAGAGATGTATTCTATTGGTTCTTGAACGCTTGCAGGAAATATCATGTACAGGCATTTATTACTACGCACAGTGCAGAAGCGTTAGATGCGATTCTGTCTATTGTACATAACCATTTCTCTAAAGAGGATTTGTTGCGTGTTATTACTTTGAGAAAAGACAATGTGTCTCAAATTACGAGAAGTAAAATACGTACAGGGGAAGAAGCATACAGCGACAGAGAAGATTATGAATTGGAGTTGCGGATATGAAATCCATTATATTATGCGAAGGTCAGGATGACCTTTGGTTTATTTCCTATTTTCTTCATAAAACTGATGGCTGGATAATGGACAATAATAAATCTTTGTGGAAAAATTATAAGATCCCACAAAATAAAGCCAGCCGAAAAGTAGCTTATATGAAAAAAGATAATAATGGTGTTGCGATATGGAGCGTAGGCGGAAAGGATAGTTTTGCGGAACCTTTGCATATAAATGACGATGAGAATGAAATATTGGCTGGTATTGCTGAAAGCATAAAAGATGACCTATCACTTAAAAATAAAATCCCCACTACATGCGATATCGAATGCTCAAATGGGGAAATAGCGCATACCCAAATTACGCCCGTGATATTTCCGTTTTATGAAGCAGGGGCAATAGAAACACTGTTAATGAATGCCGTTAAAGAACAAAATGAAGGCGGTAGCATAATTTACGAAGAAGCGCAAAAGTATGTTTCATTTCTCGAAAATAATGACGAAATTACTGTTTATTCTGAAGAATATGGTTTTACCAGAACTAATTTACCAGGAGAAGATGAACATAGTTCTTTAAAAAGAGTATTTTATTTGAAGAGTGTATCTGATTTATATAAAAGTATGAATTTCTTTGCACTGATGCTTTCTTTTTTCTCCCCCGGAATATCCCGGATGGCGTCGTCGCCGTGCTGACCGGTGCGGATGCGGACGGCATCCTTCAGTTCGGTGACGAAAATCTTGCCGTCACCGAATTTGCCGGTGCGCAGGACGCTTTCACAGGTGGCGAGCACCGTGGGCACGGGGATTTCGGAAACCACGGTTTCGACTTTGATTTTGGGCACGAGTTTGACATCGTATTTCTTGCCGCGGTAGATTTCCTGATGGCCTTTTGACAGGCCGCAGCCGAAGACCTGGCTCACGGTGATGCCCATGACGCCGATGCGGTTGAGGGCGCGCAAAAGTTCATCGAGTTTGGAGGAACGGGTGATGATTTCGATTTTGGTCAGCATGGCAATCATCCTTTCTCAGCCATATTCATCTGCATGACGGTATTGGCCAGCATTTCGCTGGAGGTTTCAAAGGAGCCTAAGAGTGGGCTGGAGGTCAGCACTCCACGGGTATAGCCGCGCTCGCCGTGCTCGATGATATCGAGGCCGGTGAGTTCTTCGGCTTCGTCGGCGCGGGTTTCCATAAAGCTGTGTACCAGCTGATAGAGGACAAAAGAACCGCCGATAGCCAGTGCATAAGCGACGACAATGGAAATGAGCTGTGCGGTAAAGAGGTGTGTATCGCCGTAGAACAGGCCGTTAGCTCCGTCAGGATTGACTTCCGTGGTGGCCCAAAGCCCCGTGGCAATCGCGCCCCAGGTGCCGCCGATGCCATGCACGCCGAATGCGTCAAGGGAATCGTCATAGCCGAGTTTTTCTTTGAGAACGGCTACGGCAAAGTAGCAGATTACGCCGCCAATCAGGCCGATGAGTACAGCGGGCATGGGGGTTACGAACCCGGCAGCCGGGGTGATGGCCACAAGGCCTGCCACACAGCCGGATACTGCACCCAAAATGGTGGGCTTGCCGTTGAACTTCCATTCCACGAGTACCCAGGAAACGGCGGCAGCAGCGGCAGCTGCCTGACTGGTGATAAAGGCATTGGCGGCAAGAGCGTTAGCGCCAAGAGCACTGCCGGCGTTAAAGCCGAACCAGCCGAACCAAAGAAGCGTTGCCCCAAGAACAGTCATGGGCAGGTTATGCGGCAGCATGGCCGTGTGCTGATAGCCATGACGCTTGCCGAGCAGCAGACAGATGGTCAGACCAGATACGCCGGAAAGGATATGGATAACGAGCCCGCCGGCAAAGTCGAGGGCACCGAGTTCGGCGAGGAAACCGCCGCCCCATACCCAATGAGCCATGGGATTGTAGATGAAGATGGCCCACAAGAGGATAAATACCGTAAATGCGGCAAATTTCATGCGTTCGGCAAATGCACCCGTGATGAGCGCCGGGGTCAGCGCGGCAAACATGCACTGGAAGGCGACAAACGCCAGTTCAGGGATGGTGCTGCCTTCCAAAACTTTGAGGCCAATGCCCGTCAGGCCGATTTTGTCGAGATTGCCGATAAAGCCGTTTACATCCGGGCCAAAGGCCATCGTGTAGCCGATAAGGATAAATTCAACCGATATAAGAGCCAGCACAAAGAAACTCTGCATAATGGTAGTGAGTACATTCTTGCTCCGCACCATGCCGCCATAGAAGAAGGCCAGGCCGGGCGTCATGATAAAGACCAAAGCGGCACTAATGAGTACCCATGCGGTATCGCCGGTATCAATCATCATAATCATTCCTTTCCCTAACAACAAGAATAAGTCCTGCAAACAGGAAAGGCGCCCATAGCGCAGAATTTCCTGCACTACGGACGCCTTTGTCCAAAACGCTATGAACGCACAAATCCCCCATCACCCGGTACCTGGTGATGGGGGACAACGTTGTCCTGTTTGCTTATGAGATTATTATAGCCATTGGAAATGTCGCTGTCAAGACGTTTGATGTGTGTATACAAAATACTATTTAACAGGGGCCCTGATTCCTGTCCGCTAAAGATTACATAAAGATTAAACAGAAATTAACCAGGGATTAGAAAGACAGTCTTTTCTGTAAATAAGAGGACTTAAAGCCTATTGAAACCACGATTTGATTAATTTATAATATCAACCTATAAAATATCTTTAATGAAACTTTATCTGATGATGGCGGCAGGAAAAATCACATGGCATAGAGAAATGCCGATATATGGAGCGAAAAACGGTGATTTATGTGTATGGTTCTTCTATTTTTACATAGAAATTGATAAAAAGATAAAATTGAGAAAATTTACAGTTTTACATTGGGGCGAGATAAAACTATAATATATTACTTATAAGGATATTTGGATATATTTTATCTGTTGGGGAAAGGATTGTAAAAATTGTTGAATGGTTTTAACGGGAAAAAACGTTCCCCCCTGGATGCATCGGTCAAAAAATGCTTGCTGGGGGCTGTTTTTTTGGGGATTGGGTTATCTGCGTCTACGGTTCAGGCTGCTGCGGGTGATACATGGATATACGATTCCATTACACTGCTGGCTAAGGAAGGATATATGGATATGCCGGAAAAGCCGTTGCCCGCATATTCCAAAAAAGAACTTGGCCGGATGGTCGCACAGGCATTATTGGAGTTTGAAAAGAACCGTACAGGCTCACTGGCTGATGAATATGGCCGTATATCACGTTTATTGGTAGTTGATGAAGTACAGCTGAAACTGGCTGAAGAACAGGAACGGGCAGCTGAATCACGGATTAAAAGCGCACGCAGCAAGGCGGCAAAAGATACCGAAATGTATGTGCGCCGCTCTATGCAAGGAAAAAATCGCTTGGAAGTCATGCAGCCGTTAAAAGAAAAAAGCAATGATTCGCTGAACAGACTGGAGCAGGCATCCAGAGACTATGCCCAGGCGAAAAGCCGGGTTGAGCAGCGGGCCAGAATGTTGGATTATGTCCGCAAAAGGCAGCAGGATTTACTGGCCGGTCTGAGTGGTACTGAAAATGGTTCAGCTGTTGCAGCAGGTACTGCCGGAATTTACGGGAACAGCGTTTCAGCCGGCGGGGATTCGACTTCTGTGGTACCCGCTTCGGTATTGGATACGGTTGGCCGCCTCAGGGCGGAGTTCCTGCCTGAGCTGGATGAGAATGGCAGTCTGGACAGTATGAATGCCCGTCAGCAATTGGAGTCCAATATGCCTGTGGAAGATGTACCGGATCAGCGATTGAAGGTAGATGCGGAACTTCGTTATGATGTAGGCTATTCCCGCGGGAGTTATGGTGAGGGAAGCAGACAACGTGTTCGAGCACGGGTATACCCGGATTACAATATAGACAATAACTGGCATGCTATTGGAATGGTGGAATGGGAGAAGGCAATTACCGGGAAAAAATATAATAAAGATGGCAAGCTGAAGCTGGATCGTTATTATTTGAGCGGAAATATAGGCGCTGTACATACGGATATTGGCGCTTTTGGCAGCATGATGGCAGAAGGAAATATCTATGACAGTAAATTCATGGGGGTACGTCTGCAGGCCGGTAATGCAGTTAAGTACACTTTGGAATATGGCAAAGCCGCTATTGAGGGAATGGATAAATCGTATGATGTTACCATCTCCTATCAGGATGCCGCTTATGGTGTCGGCGGCGGATATTATCATTTTCGGGATAGGGCGGGAAACAGCCGCAATATCTATATGGGAAATTACCATCATAATGTTGGGATATTGGATGCAGGCGTTATGCTTTTGTATGGCCGGGACAAGGGGCGCAGTGGTAAAACAGGTTATGTTTTGACTTTGGGTTATACGCCGCAAAACAGCTGGCAGCCGCACACATACAGCAGCTGGCTCAAATACTATTATCAGCCCGGCTCTACATACATCAGGCATACCATGAATGGCAGGGCTGATGATATGCGCGACAATGGGGGCTTCAAGGGCTGGGGAATTGGCATAAGTTATAATCTGCCTGCAGCCTGGACTTTGGGGTTGGAATTTTATCGCTTACAGGATCTTGACTGGGGGAGACGCAGCAATACCATTTGGTTTGCCGTGACGAAGTCTTTCCAAAACTATCATGAATAATTTTGCCGGTAAAAATGGGGAAGCAACAGCTTGGAAAGGATGACAGTAGCATATCATGGGGGTATTTTGCGAATTAAGCAATAAGAAAACAAAATTGGCCGTAGTCGGATTGGGGTATGTGGGCTTGCCTTTAGCGGCAGCTTTTGCGGAAAAGTTTTCGGTTATTGGCTTTGATCTTAATACGAAAAAAATCGCTGCGTATAAACAGGGACATGATATTACCGCAGAACTGGGTGATGAGGCTTTACAGGCAGCCGGTATCGATTTTACTTCTGACCCGCGGCGATTAACCGAGGCTTCTTTTATGGTAATCGCGGTGCCGACACCGATAAATGGGGATAAGACACCCAACCTTGACCCGGTTAAGGGGGCTACGGAAACCGTAGCAAAATATATAAAAAAGGACACGATTGTGGTATATGAATCCACAGTTTATCCCGGTGTTACAGAGGATATCTGTCGGCCGTTGCTGGAAAAAGTTTCCGGCTTAAAAGGCGGATGTGATTTTAAAATCGGTTATTCGCCGGAACGGATTAATCCGGGAGATAAAAAGCATCGTCTGAAGAGCATTACCAAGATTGTTTCCGGTGAGGATGCCGAAACACTTAAGGAAATTGCAGCTGTATATGGAGCGATAATTGATACGATATATGAGGTTTCTTCCATTAAGGTGGCCGAGGCTGCTAAATTGGTAGAAAACACGCAGCGGGATATCAATATTGCGTTTATGAATGAATTGGCGATGGTTTTTCATCAGATGGGGATTGATACAGCGGAAGTGACTGCGGCCATGGACACCAAGTGGAACGCCTTAAAATTTCGGCCCGGACTGGTGGGCGGTCATTGTATAGGGGTAGATCCCTATTATTTCATCTACGAGGCTGAAAATCTTGATCAATACTCCCAGCTGATTTCTGCCGGACGGCGCATTAATAATGATATGAGTAAATTTGTAGCCAATGAAATCGTGAAGGTTATGTTAAAGGCAGGTTTGGATGCGCCTCATGCCCAAATTTACCTGTTGGGGATGACGTTTAAGGAGAATTGTCCGGATACCAGAAATTCCCGTTCCGTGGATGTCTATCATCATTTACAGGAATATGGTCTGCAGGTATTTGCCACCGACCCACTGGCCGATAAAGATGATTTTCGGCGGGAATATGGGATTGATTTGATTCCGGAAGAATCGATAAGCAATGCGGACTGTCTTGTACTTTTGGTGGCACATGATTGTTATGTAAAACAATCGTTGGCGGAGTTGCGTCGTTTTTATCGAAACGGCAATAAACATCCGTTGGTGCTCATCGATATTAAAAGCATATATGGGCGTGAAGCTGCTGAACAGGCGGGCTATATATATTGGAGCTTATAAATGGGAGGGTTATATTCAGCGTGAATTTTAAGAAACTTGGACTCATTGTAGCGCTCTGTTTGGCAACGATAGTAGGGACGCTTATTCTGATTCGGGATCATGTCATTGAAAAAACAGAATTTATTCCCGATATAACGGATTTGACGCATAATTATCTGGCAGAGGAGGAAATCCGCGAAGCCACGGAAAAAAGACAGGCGGCGGATATAAAACCTGCTGAAGTGATTACTACCCTGCAGGATGGAACACCGTATGTGGCGCTGGTATTTGATGGTATGCCGGACAGGCCTTTGGCGTCGCGGCTGTTGGATGTCCTGGCAAAACATAAAGCGGATGCCGTTTTCTTTGTTGAAGGAGAGAATGTGGCTGATGAACCGGAAACCATGAAACTGATTCGCAGTGCAGGACAGGAAGTGGGCAATTATACTTATGTTGGCCTGGCTGCCATGGAAAAACGTCCTGTTGAGGAACAGCTGCGGGAGTTATGCCGTACGCAAAAGGCTGTTACCATGCATGATCCGCTGAAGCCAACATTATTCAGGGCTCCGCGGACAATTTACAGTGATGATTTGTTAAAGAGTGTTCGTGCGGCAGGCCTGGAATATGCGGTTAAGGAAAACGTGCGTTTTCAGCCCGGAAATATTCATAATCAGGTGGAAGCAGACAACTATGCTGCGTCCATCCTGAACGGCAGTATTATTGCCATACCGGTAAATCATCCGGTAGAACAAAAGGCAGATGATCGTGTGGTGCGGGAAGAAAAACCGGCTGTGGATATGAAGCCAACTGTAAGGGATGATAACTCAGCGGCAGTTCCGCCTGCTGCTGACCTGGCCACGGAACTGGATTTGCTGCTTACAGCATTTGACGCAAAAGGTGTGCAGGTTGTATTTGTGAATCAGTTCCGCAAAATACATTATATTCCGGCCAACCTGCCGTTATTCAATAAGGCTGAGCAAGGAGGCGCTAAATGATAACCGTAAAGGACAATCCCGTGAAAAATACGAATACCGATGCAGAACCACAGGATGTTCTTCTGGAGGAAAAGCCTGATCGCCGTCTGCTGTCCTATGTTCCGGATGATAATGGTTTGCGAAATAATCATGATCGTCGTGGAGCTTTTAAGGAAGATGAACATGGGATAGTTGATTATGTGCTGTATCAGCAGGAGGATAAACGGGGACAGCGATATCTGGTCGACTACGAAGTCACTGTGGAATTGGCCCATCAGACAGGGAGAAGGGAACTGGTGGGGAAAGCGGTGGATATCAGCACAACAGGTATGCTTTTGAAATTGCCCCATGAGGAAACGGAAAACATTCATAAGGCTGACCAGGTCAGGCTGACTTTTGTCATTACGCCGGGCTCTATGCCTGAAGGCTATGAGATGAAAATCAAAAAATTAAGGGCACGCTGTATACGTCTGGTAAAAAAAGAAGACGGGACGATACTTTGCGGCCTGGAATTTATTGATACCCTGGCGCAGTATGCTGCACATAAACGGCAAAATTATCTGTTGGGAGCATCTGCTTTTTGTCTGGGCATTATCACTTTGGTAATCATTATGATGCGGGCGGAATCCGTAGTATATTTTCGCTTTAATCGCTGGTTGTATTTGTACAGTATTATTGCAGCGACATTTCTTTTATCCCGCTATTTTTTTGCGGTGTTTTACAGGCCGGTACCGATTGATCCGAAGTATACGCCCGGGGTTACGGTGATTATTCCTTGCTTTAATGAAGAAAACTGGATTAAGCGGACGATTCATAGCTGTATTAATCAGGATTATCCGGCGGATAATCTGGAAGTCATTGTTGTAGATGACCACTCCAATGATAATTCGGTGGAGCGCATAAAGGAAGCTATTGCTGAAATCAAAGCAGCAGATACGGAAAATGGCAGTTATCATACGGATACGCGTATCCGCTATATTGTTCAGCCCGTTAACAAAGGAAAACGGGAGGCTATGGCTTTGGGGGCTGCGGAAGCAAAGCATGAACTTTTGGTGTTTGTGGATTCGGACAGTTTTCTTGATCCGTTTGCGGTACGCAATATCGTTCAGCCGTTCAAGGATAAGGAAATGGGCGGCGTTTCCGGCCGTACGGATGTAGCCAATACCTATACCAATGCGCTTACCCGCATGCAGTCTGTGCGTTATTATATTGCCTTCCGGATTATGAAAGCGGCAGAAAGTTATTTTGATGCGGTTACCTGTCTGTCCGGACCACTTTCCTGTTATCGCCGGGATTTGGTACTGAAGTATGCGGATGCCTGGCTCAACCAAAAGTTTTTGGGACAAAAAGCAACCTTTGGTGATGACCGCAGTATGACTAACTTTATTTTGCGGCATAACCGTACAGCTTATCAGGATTCAGCCGTTTGTGCTACAATCGTGCCCAACAGTTATACGGTTTTTTTGAAACAGCAGATGCGTTGGAAGCGCTCCTGGTTGCGGGAATCCCTGATTGCAGCCAGATATATTTGGAAGAAGGAACCCTTTATGTCCCTGAGTTTTTATATGGGACTGATGGTACCGATTGCTGCGCCGATTATCGTATTGTATAACCTGATTTATGTACCGGTGATGCATCGGGTTTTCCCGGTTACGTTTGTAGCAGGTATGATTCTTATGGCCCTGTTGATGAGTATGGCACAGCTTTTCCTGCGCCGCAGCAGCACCTGGCTTTTTGGTATGTGGTTCTGTTTGTACTATGAAGCTGTACTTTTGTGGCAGATGCCTGTGGCCTGGTTCACTTTTTGGAAATCTACCTGGGGTACACGTCTGACTCCGGCAGATTTGGCCGAGATGGAAAAAGAACGGCTCAAAAAGGAACGGAAGGAGGAAAAGAAAAAGCATGCATCCAAAAAATAATATCGATGAACGGGTTCTTGCACTACAGGACAGCGGTTTCACGCAACGCAAAAATCGCAGGAAAAAATTGCGGGTTGTTGTGGAATTGGTGGTTTTGGCTATTATGGCCTTTGGTATATGCACGCTTTTTTTCACCTTGAGAACCTATCAGCCTTATGATCATGCAGCTGTTGCTGCCGGTGATCAGGATACCGGATTTGTCGCACTGTCCTATTTCGGTGTGGATCATATTGGTGATACCTCTACACTGATTGGGCAAAAACAATTGCATAAGCATTTACAGGAGTTAAAGCGGCAGGGATTTGTAACCATAACGCAGCAGGATATAAAAGATTATTATCAGCTGAATAAACCCTTGCCGCCGAAATCCCTGTATCTTATGTTTGAAGATGGGCGACGGGATACGGCTATCTTTGCGCAGCCGGTTCTTGAGGATTTGAACTTCAAGGCCACGATGATGAGTTACGGAGAAAATATTGAGTCCCTGGATTTGAAATTTTTGAACCCGTCAGAGTTGGAGGAATTGGAGAAGTCCTCATTTTGGGAACCGGGAACCAATGGTTATCGGTTGGAATATATCAATGTTTTTGACCGCTATAATAATTATATTGGTGAGATTGATCCTTTGCGCTATGCCATGATTTCGCCCTATTTGGAGCGGCGCTATAATCATTATCTTATGGATTATATTCGCGATAAGGATGGTGTGCCCAAGGAGAGTTACGATCATATGCGGCGTCGTATCAGCTATGATTACGAACGCTTACGGGATATTTATATGGAGCATTTTGGCAAAGTGCCCGGCGTTTATGTTCATATGCATGCCAACACCGGTAAATTTGCCAACAATAATGCCGTCAGTGCAGTAAATGAAAAATGGATACGTGAGTTATTTACAATGGCCTTTAATCGGGAAGGTTATTGTTTCAATCAGCGAAACAGCAGTATATATGATTTGACCCGTATGCAGCCACAGCCGTATTGGCCTATCAATCACTTACTGATGCGCATAAAATATGACATCAATACACCGATAGAGTTTGTCACAGGTGACAGTTCCCGTAGCGATAACTGGAATTTGTTATCCGGTGCGGCAGAACTGGAAAATGAAACGTATACACTGACCACCTTACCGGAAGGTGAAGCCTTGGCCGAGGTGCGGGAAAGCAGTAATTTGCCGGATGTAAAAATATCGACCAATTTATTGGGCAATTCCTTTGGTGCACAGCAGATTTTTTTGCGTAGCGACAGCAACAGGCAAAATTATCTTTGCGTAGAATTGATTAACAATGAGTTATTGGTATTGGAGAAAACGAATTACGGACGCAGAGAATTATATCGGGAAGAAATACCGGTTATTCTGGGCGAGAAAATACCTTCTGTCGAAGAAAATAAACGGGAGGCAGAAACGCAGGAAAATCTCGCCTTTGCCCGTTATGCGACATCGGCAGAACAGGCAGAGGAATATTATGGCAGGGCGAAAAAAAGAGAAGCTATGCCGGCAGCTGCTGTTGAAGATGGGGCAGAGGCCTATAAGCATGTGCAAAGTTTCCATCGCCGCAGCGTTCATAAGTTGGAGATTGACTTAAAGGGAAGCCGCTTGTCCTTGAAACTGGATGATAAAAATATACCGCAGGATATTACCGTAGCGGAAAATGGTCAGGGCGGTGTTTTGCTAGGGGCTTCCTGGCAGGGCGAGGCATGGAGTCAGCGAAATCTTGCTGATGATGTCTATGATGCGGTTTTTGAAAAGTTTACCATTACGACCAATACAGGAAAAGATGAGGAAAAAGTACTGTTTACGACAGAACTTTCCGGCTGGGATAAGTTTGTATTCCAGGCAAAGGAAACCTGGGAAAGTATTCTTTGCTGGTTCTTGCGCAATGGGTAAATAAAGGGAGTGGTTGAGATGAAGCGATATCTTTCTTTAGTCGCATGGGGGCTGTCGGTGTTTTTCTTAACAGGCTGCGCTCAAGGAGCTGTATTGCAAAGCGGCAGTCATGCTCCGGTGGAGTTATCCTCATGGGTCGCATCATGGGACAAGGATAAGGGCCTTACCGAGTACCATCAGTTCAAAAATCATTTATCCAGTATTGGCTGTTTTATGGCTTATTACGATAGCGAAGATAAGTTGTTCATACCAGCAGAAACTAAGGAAATCGCGGACTTTGTCCGCAAGGAAGGGCATAAGCAGCGCTATCTTACGATAACCAATGACTGGCAGGACAAAAAAGGACGGCAAAATCCCAAGGATAGGGATTTACTCAAAAGGCTGTTCATCAATGATGAACGCAAAGAGGAATGTGTTCAGGAAATGTTGGCTGCAGCCAAAGAGCTCGAATGTACCGGCATAGAATTGGACTACGAAGCCTTTTTTAAGGATAAGGAACTCTTGCAGGATTATTTGTCGTTTACCTATAAATTGTCCAGGGCCTGTATAAAAGAAAACTTGGATTTGCGTATTGTCTTGGAACCGGGTATGCCTATGGACGCGGGCCTTTGTAAAGGGCCTGAGTATGTGGTCATGTTTTACAATCTTCATGGCAAGCATAGCGGGCCGGGAGCTAAGGCGGATGCAGCGTTTATTCAAAAGACTATTGAGAAAATGGCGGCTATTCCCGGACGGAAAAGTGCAGCCTTTGCTACTGGCGGCTGTTTGTGGGAAGATTATGGTCTTTTGGGACTTAAGAAAGGCCCTGTTCGTTTTGTCGATGAAGATGAGGCAGCTGCTTTGGTGCAAAAGCATAGTCTCACGCCTGAACGCGATGCCGAAAGTGCTGCGCTGCATTGTCAATATGAGGAAAATGGGCATCATTATGAGTTATGGTATGCTGACAGCGAAACCATAAATGCCTGGATAAAACTTGCTGCCGACAATGGTATTGAACGAATCAGTTTGTGGCGCCTGGGAGGCAATACCGACATCAAGGCGGTTAAAAACCGGTAAGGAATGAAAGGAATCTGACGATATGATGGGATTGCAAAAGTTGAGCAGTTACCTGCGTAAGGGGGCAGCAGCCGTTTTTTTCAGCATGGCACTGCTTGCTTATCCAACGTACTGTGCAGCGACGGATTTTGAACAGTTAAGGCTGCAAAATGCGGGGAATTTAGCGGAGGCAAAGCGTTATTTGCCCACTACCGAAAAAGCCGTTATCCTGACTTTTGGCGGTCTGTCCAAGAAGGCGCCGCTGCAAAATATCCTGAGCTATATGGCTCAGGAACATTTGCGGGGAACGTTCTTTGTAACGGAGCGGGAATTACAGCGCAATGGTGATAATCTGCAGCTGATAAAAGCTTATGGTCAGGACTTTGCTATGGGATTAACGCCGACCAAAACGGGTACCTTTGCTGATTATTGTGCGCAAATCCAAAGACTCGATAAAGCGTTGCAGGAACGCTATGGTACAAAGAGCAAATTTGTCCGCATTATGACCAGCGGCGGGGACAGAGCGGCTATGGAAGAAGCCATTTCCGCTATGGGCTGTACCTTGGTCGGGCAGGGGCTGAATGTCGTTCAGTCCAAGCATAAAAATGCGCAAACTCCGCAGGAGGTGATGCCGCAGATTTTTGGCAAATGGACGACCTCGCTGAATATGGGCGAAATCGTCTACATGCGCACGGATTTTTATACCAATGATGTTCTGGCTGCGGAAATGCTTAAAGAAATCAAGCAGAAGAAAATAGATAATATTGGCTATAAAACGGATGATAAGGGAGAGCCGAAGAAGTGTAATGATTCGGTCTACCATACGGCATCTCTGGCAGATGTGGCTGGAAACAGCGATTTTCATTACAGCTATCCGGTCAACAAAGATGATTTGCCGATAGAAATGCAGCCGGAATATGGCAATAATTGGGTGACCGATGAAAATTTCTCCAGCGCTTTTTACAGCCGTTATATCGGGGCACCGGAAGTCAGTGCCAACGATAGAATGTTGGGCTTTTCCCGGGAGGAGATGACCCGTGCGGATAAGACGGGATTGGTTAAAACAGCCCCGCCGAAAACGGTGTTTCTGACTTTTGATGACTGGGGCAATGATGATTCCATCAATAAGATATTGTATGTATTGCGCAAACACAATGTTCATGGGACATTTTTTATCATCACGCGCAATATGCTGAATAACCCGAACTTGTTGCGCGCTATTGCTATGGACGGCAATGAAATCGGCAGCCATACCAATAATCATGTTGCCATGACGGTGCAGGATAAGCGCGGCCGGCAGATACCCGTGGAATCGGAAGAAGAATACCGTGAAGATGTGACGTCTTCCTATCCCAAATTGCTTTCGGTGGTGGGGGATATGCGCCTGGCTAATGGACGTCCGGCGCTTACCAGACTGCTTCGTCCGCCGACGCTGGCCGTCAGCCGCATGGGTGTAAAGACGATACTCAATGCAGGCTTTACCTATATTGTCAATGGTTCAGGCAGTACGGAAGATTATGGGGCGGTTTCCATGCAGTCCTTGGTGGGGATTATGAATCATATCGTACATGATGAAAAGGGCAATGTTCGTCAAGGGGCAATTCTCATCATGCACATGAGCTCCACAGCCCAGCGTACGCCGGAGGCATTGGATATCCTCCTCACAGCCAATGACAAGCTGCCGGCAGGCCATCCCGGCAAATTTCAGGTCGGTCTGTTAGGCGATTACCTGATTGATGGTTATGACCAGCGGCAGCCCTTGAAAAAAGAATAAAATGCTATAAGTCACAGACAAGCGCAAGCAAAATCGTATATAATATTTATAACGAGCAAACGCATAACTCCGAGCAAAAATATCTAAGGTTTATGATTATTCGTGGCTATGATATTGCGCCGGGGCTCTGCTGGAAACGGCAGAACCTTCCATGTTGAAAAGGGGTATCTATTTTGATTGTGGCCGGTCATTAGGTGAAGACTATCCTTTTCGCATGGAGGGGATAGTCTTTTTGTATTAAGGGAGAGTTACCAATGAAGGAAATGCGCACTGAAGATGCAGTGGGGCAGATTCTCTGCCATGATTTGACGCAGATTATAAGGGGCGTGACCAAGGATGCCCGCTTCCGTAAAGGTCATGTGATTCAGGCGGAAGATATTCCTGTGCTCTTGTCTATGGGCAAGGACCATATTTATGTCTGGGAAAATGATGAGTCCATGCTCCATGAAAATGAGGCAGCAGAAATCCTGCGGCAGCTTTGTCAGAATGAATACATGACGGCTTCTGAACCCAAGGAAGGGAAAATTGAACTGACGGCGGCCGTCGACGGTGTTTTTCAGGTGGATGAGAGCCGTTTTGATGCGGTAACTGAGCTGGATGATGTGACCATTGCCACCCTGCCGCAGAATATGCCGGTCAAGGCTGGTCAGAAGCTGGCCGGCATGCGGGTTATTCCTTTGGTCATAGCGAAGGAAAAAATGGAGCAGGTGAAGAAAAAAGCAGGAGATAAGCCGCTTTTACGCCTGCGTCCTTATCGGCAAAATCTCAAGGTCGGTGTGGTGACAACAGGCAATGAGGTGTTTTGGGGGCGTATTGAAGATACCTTTACGCCGGTTATTGAAAGCAAGTTAAACGCCTTTGGCCTGACCATCAATGAGCACCGCCTGTCCGATGATGCCATAGAGCACACGCAAAAACATATTGAAGAACTGATAGAATTGGGCATGGATATGGTCATTTGCACCGGGGGCATGAGCGTTGACCCGGATGATCGGACACCGGCGGCTATTCGGGCAGCGGGGGCGCAGATTGTCACCTATGGAGCGCCGACCCTGCCCGGGGCAATGTTCCTGCTTGGCTATGTGGCAAAAGGTGATAAGGGAATTCCCGTTATGGGCCTGCCCGGCTGTGTGATGTATGCAGGGCGTACGATATTTGACCTGATTCTGCCCCGCGTAATTACAGGGGAAAAACTGACGCGCAAGGAAATTCGCCATTTTGGCATTGGCGGGCTTTGCATGAACTGCAAGGTTTGTCATTATCCGGCTTGTGGATTCCAGCACTGAGGAGGGAAGACGTATGCAAAATTTATCTTTGGAAAAGACGGTAGACTTTTTGCAGGCACATTGTCAGCGGGTAACGGCGGTGGAGGAAGTACCCTTGCTTTCGGCTTTAGGACGAATTCTGGCTGAAGATTATGTGGCTGCTTTTGATAATCCGCCTTTTGACCGTTCACCTTTGGATGGCTATACCTTTGCGGCAGAGGAAACGGCCGGGCATGATGCGGCTAATCCGGCCCAGTTTAAGATTATCGGTGAGGAATGTGCGGGCGGTTTCTTTGCTGAAGAAGTGCCAAAGGGCTGCGCCCTGCGCATTATGACGGGCGGCGCCATTCCACAGGGCTGCAACTGTGTCGTGCGGCAGGAAGATGTGGCTGTGGATGGCGATACCATTAGGGTGCCTTTTGGCATTGAACCGTATACGAATTTTTGCTTTGCCGGTGAGGATATTCAAAAGGGGACTAAACTGGCGAAAAAAGGCACGAAACTTACGGCTGCGCATATCGGCGTGTTGGCAAGTATGGGCTTTGCTGCGGTCAAGGTTTTGGGTAATGTGCGCATTGCCATTGCCAGCACGGGAGATGAATTGGTTTCGCCTGGACAGCCGCTTTTGCCCGGCAAGATATACAACAGCAATCTTTATCTTTTAGCCAGTCGTCTGCAGGAATTGGGCTTTGCGCCGGAGATTGTGGGGACGCTGCCTGATGATGCAGAGGAGGCTGCCAGGATTATACAAGGTTATCGTGACCGGGTAGATGTGTTCCTGACCACGGGCGGCGTGTCTGTAGGGAAGAAGGATATCATGCATGGCGTGGTGGAAAAAGTCGGTCAGCGCCTGTTCTGGCAGGTCGCGATGAAGCCGGGGGCTCCGGTACTGGCCTACACGATGGGGGAAACCTTGGGGCTTGCCCTGTCTGGTAATCCCTTTGCCGCTTGTGCAACCTTTGAACTTATCGCTGTGCCGGTGCTGGCGCATATCAGCGGCAATGATAAGATTTTGCCCCAGCGTGCGCAGGCTGTGCTGACGGATGCTTTTCCCAAGGAAAGCCGGGGCCGGCGTTTTATTCGCGGTTACTATGAAAACGGCAAGGTGCGACTGCCGGAGCAGCATTCATCGGGGAGCCTTTTCTCGATGGTGGGCTGCAATGCCTTTGTGGATATTCCGGCAGGTACAGGAAAACTGGCGAAGGAAACCGAAGTGGATATCGTGCGCCTGTACCGCGTGAAGTGAATATATGCGGTAGTATGTTTAGTAGCTGATATAAGGAATTGTTATTAGGATGGAATCAGGTTATCCACAGATATCTTGTAGATAACCTTGTGGATTCTGTGGATAACCTGTGTCAAAATAAGCAAGTTATCCACAATAATCCACAGTTTTCTGTGTACAAAGTGTATAACGTAAAAAAATCGCTTTTCCTGTTCGTGATACAAACAGAGGAAAAGCGATTTTTGATTAGTGAGCCTGTCTGCCGGTCAGCATGATGGACAGCAGAACGGCACAGGCTAAAAAGAAGGGGTAGAACAGGCAGGGGATAATGCTCAGGCTGGTGATGCCGGCAAGTGCTGAGGCGATGAGAAGTTGCGCGCCGTAAGGGATGATACCCTGGGCGATGCACGAGAAGGTGTCCAAAAGTGAGGCGCTGTCCCTTGGCTCGATGCCGTATTCTTCGCTGATGGTTTTGGCGATGGGGCCGGCAACGACGATGGCAACGGTGTTGTTGGCCGTGGCAATATCCATGAGGATGGTCATCAGGCCGATGCCCAAACGGCCGCCGCGGGCGCCTTTGAAATAACGGCGGACGAAGTTCAGCAGGGCTTCAAAGCCGCCGCCGTCCCGCATAATGGCACTGATGGAGGCTGCGAGAATCGTGACAATCATGGTTTCAAACATGCCGTTTGTTCCCGCGCCCATGGCGGAGAAGGCTGTGGATAATGTCGTGGTGCCGGCAGCGATACCGAAGGCGAAAAACAATATAATGCCTGTTCCGAGCACGCAGAATACATTGATGCCGATAAGGGCCATGATTAAGACGATGAAGTAAGGCAGCGCCAACAGCAGAGAATAATCAAAGGTGCCCAAATCAACTGCTGCGGATTGGAAGGCCAAGACAAAGAGCAGGGCCAGGGTCGCCAGGGCCGCAGGCAGGGCGATTTTGAGGTTGGCATAGAATTTATCCTGCATGCGCGTTCCCTGCGTGCGGGTGGCGGCGATGGTGGTGTCGGAGATAAAGGAAAGGTTATCGCCGAACATGGCGCCGCCGACCACAGTACCAACCGTAAGCGGCAGGCTGAAGCCGGCGCTGGCGGCAACCGAAGCGGCAATCGGCACCAGTACGGTAATGGTGCCGACACTGGTGCCCATGGACATGGAAATCAGGCAGGCAATCAGGAAAAGTCCGGGGATAGCAAAGGTGCCGGGCACGAAATTCAGGAGCAGGTGGGCGGTGCTCTCAACGCCGCCCGCTGCCTTGGCAATGCCGCCAAAAGCACCGGCCATCAGGAAGATGAACAGCATAATGGTGATGTTCACATCACCGATGTTTTTGGCACAAAGCTCAATATTGCCGATAAAATCGCGTTTGCGGTTCTGAAAGAAGGCGACAATCAGCGCCAGCCCGAAGGCTACGACTACCGACATGACATAGAAGCCCATCTGTCCCTCTATGGGGGCGATGTATTCATACCAGATGCCTGCTCCCAGATACAATACCAGGAAGACGAGAATGGGCAGCAGGGCCGCCGCACGCGCCTTGGGGGGGTTATCATATTGTTTCACGAAAAATCATCCTTTATCCAAAATATCCTTTAATTTGACGGCAACCATTTCCGGTGTGATGGCCTTCATGCAGGCGTTGGTCTTATACTGACATTTCGTTTTGAGACAGCGTCTGCAGTCGTGCGGACTGATGACGAATTCGTGTCCTGTTGTCAGCGGGCCGTAAACATCCGGCTGGGTGGGCCCCCAGAGAGATAATGTCCTGCAACCGATGGCATCGGCGATATGGAGAGGGCCAGTGTCACAGGAGAGCAGCAGGTCAGCCGTTTTTAAGAGGGCGGCCAGTTCCAAAAGACTCGTCTGCCCGGCAATGGACAGGCCGGGGCGGTTCATCATGACTTGTGCTTCTTTTATAAATACCTCATCGCCGGGAGAGCCGCAGAAGACGACCTGCACATGGGGCGGCAGGCTGCTTAGGGCCTTGCCGAAGTTTTCGGGTTCCCAGTTTTTGTCCGGCCAGGTGGTGCGAATCGTGACCATTAATATCGGCTGCTGCTGGTCAATGCCATGTGCCTGCCAAAAGTCTTGGGCAAAGCCCTGCAGGCTTTCGGGCAGATTCAGCGTCAGTCCCGGTTTGAAGGTGGTCAGGTCAAAGCCTAACGGCATAAGAGCGCTCAAATAGCGGTGTACCTTGTGGGAACTTTCGATATTCGGGGCCATTTCGCTCATAAAGAGGGGATTGCCTTCGTGGCGTTCGTGAATGCCGATACGGCGCTTGGCAGCGGAGAGCCGTGCCAAAATTCCGGTCAGAAATAACCCCTGAATATCCAGCACCAAATCAAAGTGCCGCGCCTTTAGGAGAGCGCGGGCTTTTTTTAGTTCGCGGAAAGCTGCGGGCAGGTTAAAGCTGGCAAAGGCTTTGTCCAGCGGGCGTCTGTCCCAGACGAGAACTTCGTCAATATGAGGATTTTCTGCCAGCAGTTTATCAGCTGGCGGACTGACCAGCCAGGTGATGTGACAGTCCGGCTGAAGGTTTTTCAATTCCCGTGCCACAGGGGTGGCATGGAGTACATCCCCAATGGCAGAGAGCCGCAGAATAAGGATTTTTTGCGGAAGTTTATTTTCCATAAATCTTGGTTTTGCCTTTCGTTCATAGTACAATAAAATGATAGGTTTATATTAGCATAGTAACGGGAGATTGTCCAAAATGTTAAAGGATATTACGATAAAATCGCTGGCCAGCGATACGGTGTATAAGCGGGGGCGCAATTATTACCGGGCAGGTGAAGTGGAAGACCTTACGCCCTTGAATGAAGCGCAGACGCGATGGAGTGCCGTGGTCATGGGAACGGAACCGTATGAAGTAGAAGTGCGGCTCGACAAAAGCGGCAACAATGTGGAGGGCTATAGCTGTGACTGCCCGGCAGCAGCGCAGTATTTGGGGGCCTGCAAGCATGTGGTGGCAACGCTTATGGCTATTCAGGATGAGCAAGAACTCAATAAGTCTTCCGGTGATAATGTGAAAAAAAGTTTTGCCCGGTTGGGCGTAACGACCGCCCGCGACCTGCTGGAACATACGCAAAGGAAAAAAGAGCAGGAACAAAGCCTGGCCAGTCAGCGTATGTTTTCTTTTTTCCAGGAAGCGGCGCAGGCAGACAAGGCAGCGTACAACATTGGCGCGGCGCAGTTCGGTCATTTGGAGCCGCGCCTGTTCATTGATGAATACTATGGCAGTTACAAAAGGTGGCTGGAATTCCGTTTTGGCTTAGATAAACTCTATGTGGTGAAAAATGCCGGTTCCTTTGTCGAGGCCATGGAAAACGGCAAGGATTGGCAGCTGGGCACGAGGAATGTGGTAAACCTTGCCCAGGTGCATTGGGGCGATGAACGGTCGGCCCAAATCTATGCGCTGCTGAAAAAATACTTCCGTGCCGAGCAGGGCATGTTTGCGGCCGGTTCGACCAATCGTTACTATTATATGAGCTACCATTCCTATCTCTTTGATCAAAAGCAGTTTCGCCTGTCCGAAGATGCCTTTGCCGAGTTTTTGGAAGTTATGGGCGACAGCTCCTTTGAACTGCGCCTGAATGGAGCGGAAATGGAAACGGTGCGGATGGTGCCGGGCAATCCGCATATCGAACTGGAACTTCGGGAAAATAAGGGTGGCGGGGAATTGGTGGTGCAGGAAACCGATATGGTTCCTTTGGATGACAATTGCCGTTTCATCTATCAGGAGGGGCGGATTTTCCAGACGGAGAAAAAATTTGCCCAAGGATTAAAACCCCTGCTGCGCACCTTTGAGGCGGCAGACTCGGTAAAAATCCGTCCGCAGGATATGGCGGCATTCTTCGGCAAGGTTCTGCCGCAGATGGAAAAAGCGGCAGAGGTGAAAATCGCACCGAAATTTATGGAAGAATATGTGGTGCATCCCCTGTCGGCAGAACTCTATATCGATTACGAAGGGGACGGCATTGCGGTGCGACCCAAGTTCGCCTATGGGGATGCGGTATTCAATCCGCTCGTAGAAGCCGAGCCGCCCCTGCGGGATGGTCGCAAGTTGGTGCGGGACGAGAATAAAGAGCAGGAAATCATCATGCGGCTGATGCATTATGGTTTTGGCAAAAAGCGTGACCAGCTGGTACAGCGGGATGAAGAACGCAGCTACGAATTTTTGACCGAGGAATTGCCGAACCTGCCCGATTGGGTGGATGTGTTCTACTCCGATGCCTTTGCCAACCGCCCGGTGCGCTCCATGCCCAAGGTGACGGCAGGGGTCAGTGTCAACGATTCGAACCTGCTTGAAGTCAGTTTCAATGCCAAGGATTTGGACTTCAATGAACTCATGGAAATCCTCGATTCCTATCGGCAGAAGCGGCGCTATCACCGCTTGAAGGATAAGACGTTTATCACGCTCGGCGATCAACAGATGCAGGCCATTGCCGATTTCGTGGACAATACGGGGATTGCTAAAGCCAAGGCCGATGGCATGAAGGTGGAACTGCCCATGAACCAGGCCATGTACTTGGACGAATTGGCGCGGGAGGACGAGGCCCTGCGGTTAGAGCGCAGCCGGGCGTTCCGTGCCCTTGTGCGGGATATCCGCCATCCGGAGGAAAGCGCGGCAGAAGTGCCGGAGAGCCTTAAAGGCGTACTGCGTGACTATCAGGTGACGGGCTTTAACTGGTTGTCTAATCTCTCCGCCTATCATTTGGGCGGGATTCTGGCAGACGATATGGGGTTGGGCAAAACTTTGCAGGTCATTGCATTCCTGCTTTCCAAGCAGAATTATCAGGAGCCGCCATCGCTCGTTATCGCGCCAACTTCGTTGATGTACAACTGGCTGGAGGAGATAAGCCGCTTTGCGCCGGAGTTAAAAGCTGCTGCTGTAGCGGGCACGAAGGCCGAGCGGGAAACGATTCTGGCGGAGGCTGATGCCAGCTATGATGTGTTGATTACGACCTATAATATGTTAAAGCGCGATATCGCCATGTATGAAAAACGGCGCTTCCGCTATGCGTTCCTCGATGAAGCGCAGCATATCAAAAATCCCACCACGCAGAATGCGCGGGCGGTGAAAAAACTCAAGACCAGCGGTTATTTCGCCCTGACGGGGACGCCGATTGAAAATACGCTGACGGAACTCTGGTCGATTTTTGACTTTTTGATGCCAGGTTATCTGCTTTCCCATAAAAAATTCAAAGACCGCTATGAAACGCCCATCGTGCGGGAACAGGACGAGCGCAGCCTCAAAGACCTCAAGCGCCATGTGATGCCCTTCATCCTGCGGCGCATGAAAAAGGACGTGCTTACGGAACTGCCCGACAAGGTGGAGCGCAAGCTGGTCAGCGAAATGACGCCCAAGCAGGAAAAAGTCTATCAGGGCTGGTTCCTCAAGAGCCAAAAGGAATTTGCCCAACAGATGGCGGCAGGAGACGACAGCCGTATCAAGATACTGGCCATCCTCACGCGCCTGCGGCAGATTGCCTGCGACCCGGCGATGTTTCTCGAAGGGTATACCGGCGGTTCGGGCAAGCTCGACCAGCTAGAGGAAGTGGTCAGCGATGCTGTGGAAGGCGGCCATCGCATCCTGATTTTCTCCCAGTTCACCACCATGCTTTCCCATATTGGCGAACGGCTCAAACAGCAGGGCATTGCCTATTATTACTTGGATGGCTCCACGCCGTCCTTGGAACGCATTCGCTTGGTCAAGGCCTTTAACGAGGGCGCAACACCGGTATTTTTGATTTCGCTGAAGGCGGGCGGCACAGGGTTAAATCTCACGGGCGCGGATATGGTTATCCACTTCGACCCATGGTGGAACCCCGCCGTGGAAGACCAGGCTACCGACCGTGCCTATCGCTTGGGGCAGAAAAATAACGTGCAGGTAATCAGGCTGTTGGCCAAAGGCACGGTCGAGGAAAAAATCTACGAACTGCAACAGAAGAAAAAATCATTGATAGACCAAATGATACAGCCGGGCGAAAACTTCCTGTCCAAACTTACGGATGAAGAGATTCGGGAGCTGTTTCATTAATTGCCGGA
>CADBYQ010000009.1:0-21171 GCA_902798865.1 Pseudoselenomonas ruminantium
ATGTGTCCATTCCTTTTTTATAACTTATTTGTAAAAAACATTGCTCTATTTTAACAAAAAAAGTATAATAAACCTAAATAGTTATAGAAACTATGAGTTTTTCATATAGTAAGAAAGAGGCAGGAAATGGATATCAAGGATATGCGGGCGTTTTACGCCATTGTGGAGGAAGGAAATATCAGTCACGCGGCGCAGCGGCTGGATATTGCCCAGCCCGCTTTATCTAGGCAGATGAAGCGTCTGGAGACGTCTTTGGGGGTGCAGCTTTTTGAACGGGGCAGCCGCCGGATTCGTCTGACTGATGCAGGACGGGTTATGTATACCCGCGTGGAGCATATATTGGGCATGGTGGATGGCACTGTGCGGGAGATTACGGAAATTGGTTCGGGCATTGCCGGTTCCATTCGTCTGGGGACGATTACGACTTCGGGGGCGCTTTTGCTGCCGGAACTCATCTCGGAATTTCATTCCCGTTACCCCAATGTCACCTATCAGATTTGGGAGGCTGAAGGCGCCCGGATTTTGGAGCTTCTCGACAATCGCGTGATTGAAATTGGCATTACGCGCACGCAGGTGGATTCCAAGGTCTATGAGTCCATTGTGCTGCCCAATGAGCCGCTGGTGCTCATCATGAACAAGGAGCAGGAAATCGGCGCCGCCAGCGACAAGGTGGAGCTCAAGGAACTCAAAGACCAGCCGATTATCATCCCCCTGCGCTGGCAGTCGGTTTTTATTGCGAACTGCCGGAAGCTGGGTTTCGAGCCGAATATCGTTTGTGTCAGTGACAGTATTGTGCAGGATTTGCTGCTGGCGAAGATGGGCATGGGCATGGCACTTTTGCCGGTGTCGTCCAAGACCCTCTTAACCGATGGCAATTTGATTTATAAAAAACTGATTGAGCCGGAGATGAGTACGCATACGGTAATCGCCTGGCTGAAAAACCGTACGCTTTCCTCCTCCAGTGAGCATTTAATTCGTCTGTTCCGGGAAATGTTCCTCGGAGAGAAAGGAGTTTAATATGGAGCTTACACAGGTAAAAGCAGGATTGAAAAACACCATCAGCGAAGAGGTAACGGAAGCAAATACAGCATTGGCTATGGGCAGCGGCAGTCTGCCGGTCTATGCTACGCCGGCCATGACCTGCCTGATGGAAAAGGCGGCTACAGAAGCGGTGGAGCGTTTCATGCCGGAGGGCTGGACAACGGTAGGCATCAGCCTGCATGTGGCACATACAGCGGCCACACCTGTGGGGCTTACGGTGCGGGCAGAAGCAGAGGTTACGGCGGTAGAGGGGCGCAAGATTGTCTTTACGGTGCGGGCCTATGATGATAAAGAAGAAATTGGCGTGGGCACCCACGAGCGTTTTGCCGTTGTCAAGGAGAAATTTTTGGCCAAAGCGGCAGGCAAGGTACAATATTAAATTTCCATTATAAATGCGTGGCAAGGCTTTTCAAACCTTGCCCTTCGTTATATTATATAAACAGACCGTTTGATTAATAGGAGGGAATTTGCATGGCGAACCCGAAGATTTTTATTGTGGAAGATGAACATCGTATTGCCCGTTTTTTACAGATTGAATTAGAACATGAAGGTTATGACACGGCTCTTGAGGATAACGGCCGTCATGCTTTGGATAGAATACTAAAAGGTGGTTTTGACCTCGTACTTTTAGATGTGATGCTGCCGGAAATGGACGGCATGGAAATCTGCCGCAAGGTGCGGGAAACATCGGATGTGCCCATCATCATGCTGACGGCACGGGATGATGTATCGGATATGGTATCGGGGCTGGATTTGGGCGCTGATGACTATATCACGAAGCCTTTTGATATGCAGGAACTTCTGGCGCGTATTCGCCGTGCGCTGCGCAGTCATTACAAGGAAAGCACCACTGAGGATGATGATAATGAGCGTCTGACCATCAAAGACCTCATCATGATTCCCAGCCGTTATGAAGTGCGGGTTAAGGGTGAATTCGTGCAGCTGACCAAGAAGGAATATACTCTGCTTGAATTCCTTCTGCGCAATAAGCGCAATGTTCTTTCCCGTGAGCAGATTTTGCAGGCGGTATGGGGCTATGATTACAGCGGGGATACCAATGTGGTGGATGTGTATATCCGTTATCTGCGCTCGAAGATTGATGAACGTTTTCAGGAGAAATATATTTATACGGTGCGGGGCATAGGTTATGCAGTTCGGGATTAAGGCCTGGCTGCGGCATCCCAAGATGATGCTGAATCGCCTGCGCTATGCCCAAATCTCCACGAAGATTACCTGCTTTTATGCATCCGTACTCTTGTTGGTTCTGCTTTTGACCAGCGGGCTGACCGGATTAGGTGTGTTTTTTTCCTTTTACCATCAGGCTGAAGTGGAACTGGAAATCAGTATGAACCATGTGCTGAAGGTCATGGAGCAGGGCCGTGCGATTGATATGGATTTTGGCCGTGATGATGTTGTCTTGCCCGGCGTGGTGCTGCGCATTGTGGACAGCCGGGGAAAAATCGTCTATGAAAATGACACGCATTATCCGCCAATTAAGCGGATTGAAGAACATACGGTAAAGAATCCGCCCTTTTGGGCCAATAAGAACATGCAGGTGGCCCAACTGCGCAATGCGACGCTCTATCATGCCCGCATGGACGTGGAATATCGCGGGCAGGTTTACCAGATGCATTTTTTCAAGACCATTACGGCGGAAAAGCATTTCTTGGAAACGCTGCAAAAGATTTTGTTCCTGATGACCATTTTGGGCTTCCTTTTGGCACTGGTGGCAGGATATTTTGTGAGCCGCCGTATATTGCAGCCCATTCGGGAGATGACGGCAACCGCCCGCAAAATTGAAGTGGAGAAGATGGACAGGCGCATTGCTGTTCCGCCGGCACGGGATGAACTGGCCGAGCTGGCCGAAACCTTCAATCATATGCTGGATCGATTGGAGGGCGGCTTTGAACAGCAAAAACGTTTTGTCTCCGATGCCTCGCATGAACTGCGTACGCCGGTAACGGTTATCTTAGGCTATTCGGACTTGCTTTCCCGTTGGGGGCGTTCGGATGAGGCTGTGTTGGATGAGGGTATATCGTCGATTCGGTCAGAGGCGGAAAATATGCAGCAGCTGATTGAAAAGCTCCTGTTTCTGGCCCGCGCTGACCAGAACCGGCAGGTTCTGCATAAGGAAAATATCGAACTTAGCGAACTATTAGCCGATATCATCAAGAAGATGAAGCTCGTGACCAAAGACCATACGGTGGAACTGCTGCAAAATGATGATGGCATGATTTATGGCGACTTGGTCACCGTGCGGCAGATGTTCAGGATATTTTTGGATAACAGCACGAAATACACGCCCAAAGGGGGACGTATTGTCGTGGTTTCCCAAAAAGTGATTAATGCGGAAGGCTCCTTTATGGAGGTCGATTTGTCGGATAATGGCATCGGCATTGCCAAAGAAGACCAGCAGAAGGTCTTTGAACGCTTCTACCGTGTGGATACCTCCCGCACCAAGGTGCAAGGGGGCGTCAGCGGTACAGGCCTGGGGCTTTCCATAGCCAGCTGGATTGCCGAGCAGCATGGTATAGAAATTTCGCTTACGAGCGAATTGGGCGAGGGCACAACCATTCATTTACGAATACCGCTATGTGAATAAGGGGCAAATCTGGGCCGTTGTTTCACGGATATGCCCTTTACATTTTTTCTGATGTATGCTAAAATTGCTTATAGTTTAGTAGTGTTCGATATTATTTGGATGGTGACATTTAGTTGGCCAAACCTTCAAGACGCATATATGCTTTTTGGAGGGGTAGTTATGTTTAGAGAGATGAAGGCAAAATTTACTTGACGGGCGTGCTGTCAGGTTGTTTTGCCTTTTTATTTTGCCGTATTTAGGAATCCAAAGACGTTCAGGGGGAAAAATCGTGCAGATAAAAAAGATATTGAATAATAACGTAATCGTAACGGAAGATGAAAACGGCTGCGAAGTTGTGGCCATGGGCAGAGGTCTTGCCTTTGGCAAAAAGAATGGCGACAGCGTGGAGGATAGCAAGGTCGATAAGGTTTATCGGTTAAGCGACCACGAAATGCTGGAAAAATTCAAGGAACTGCTTTCCGGATTACGCGTTGATTATCTAGACGCCAGCACGGCCATCATTGAACTGGCGGAAAAAGAATTGGGTGTAAAACTCAATGAAACGGTGTATATCTCCCTGACCGACCATATCCATATGGCCATTCACCGTCTGCGGGAGGGCATCAATATCCGCAATATGATGCTTTGGGAAACCCGGCGCTTTTATCCCAAGGAATTTGCCATTGCCGAAAAGGCGGTGCTGATGCTCGAAGCGCAATTCGATATCGACATTCCCGAAGATGAAGCCGGCTTTATCGCCATGCACATCATCGACGGCCAGCTCGATATGAAACAGCCCATGGCCGATAAAATTGTAACCCTGATTGATGAAATAACGAGCATTGTCCGCAGGTTCTGCGGCATTGAATTTGACCGCGAATCACTGGCTTATTATCGCTTTGTCACCCATTTGAAATTCTTTGCCCAGCGCATGTTCAGCGGTGCAGCACCTAACGGCGATGAAATCGACGAAGAGATGGAAGCCATGGTGCAGAAAAAATATAAGCTGGCCCATGAATGTGTTGACCGTATTGTGGCCTTTTTAGCGAAAAAATATCGTTATGCGGTCAGCGGGGAAGAACAGTTTTATTTGATGATTCATGTGGCTAAGGTTATCCGCAAGTGTCAGGAACAGGCGTAAGCCTGTCCATATAAATGGAGATTAACGAAAATCAGGGTGTGTACCTTCGGGGGAGGGGCAGCCCTCTGATTTTTGGGAAAGTGAGTTGATGAAGCAGGAACGAACCCCGGTTGGATGGTGACATTAAGTTGGCCAAACCTTCAAGAATTTACAATTAAGTAATTTTTTGGAGGAATTAAAATGAAGACTTGGAATTTGCTGAATGCAGGAAAAATCGGTACGGCAGCGGTTATGACGGCGGCTGTTATGAGCTGTGGAGCTAGCGCGGAAGCGGCAGGCGGCTTTTTGACAGAGGTACCGGCAGGTGATTGGTCGTACAGTGCGGTGAATGAACTGATTGCCGCCAGGGCGGTGCCGGATTATGCGGTAACGATTCCAGAAGGAAGGGTGCTCAGCCGTTTGGAAATGGCCATGATTGTGGATAGTGCCATGAAAAATCAGGCCAATATGACCGACGTACAGCAGGAGAAGCTAAACCGACTGAATAGTGAGTATTACTACGACATAAAAAAACTTACCCTTTTGAATCGTCTGGATAATCTGGATAAGACGCAGATGGATAAGCTAAACGACAGTCAGGGCGGCGAAACCCTGACGGCTGAAGAAAAGGCCGGACTGAAAAAGGCGGCGGCTTTGGCCGATAAATTGTCCATCAGCGGCTATGCCCGTATCCGTAATGACCACTATCTGAAAAATGCCAAAGATGGTACGGGGACGAAGCGCTCCACTCGCGCCAATATGGTGCATATTCAAGTGAATACGGCTTATAAGATTAATGATAACTGGGCTGCTCATGCCGATATCGGCTATCGCAATTCCTTCAGCGGCTTTGATGAACGGAAAAGCCTGGCACCCGGTGAAAATGAGACCGGTCTTACTATGGATGGCTATGTAACGGGTAAATTCCCCAAACTGGGACTCGAAGCTAAAGTCGGTAAATGGAACGAATGGAATATTTACGGCTGGGGCATGGATATCGACTGTGATTTCAGCGGTATTCAGCTGGTGCAGGGCAAGAAGAAGTTTAAGACCTTCTTTACTGCCGGGCAGATGGATCTCTGGGACGATGCTATGGGCGGTACCCGCAAAGATGAAAAAGTCACCAGCCTGCGGTTCTTCTATCCCTTTGACGCCAAGAACGATATCAACTTCGGTGTATCCTACAGTTCGGCTATGGCCAGCCGGTATCAGGACCCCGACCAGGGCCGAGTGTTCTACTATTACACCCATGCGCATCACAAATTCGACAACAACTGGGCCGTGCGTGCCGGTATCATCAACAGCAATGCAAAACGCGACCCCAATAATACCGTGGCCGCCACGAAAACCAAGAAACCGGGGCATTGGCTGCAGGTTAACTACAAAGGTACTCAGCTCGATAAACCCAACAGCTATGGTGTTACGCTCACTTACCGTTATGAGCCGGCACTTACCTGGCCGACCGTTACCGACTGGTGCGGTTTGAATGAGAAATTCATCCGTCTGGGCTTTAGCTATGTTCCGTATAAGAACATTCTCCTGGATACATTCTACACCTGGGGCCGTGAAATTGACACCGGTGCCAGAAGCGACCTCTACCGTTTCCAGGCACAGTTATTCTTCTAAACAGCAATAAAGATAAGTTGAAATATATTGGGAGGCAGCAAGATGAAAAAACAGGCATTATCTTTGGCGATTGGCTTGACTTTACTGGGGGCACAGGTGCAGGCGGCAGCCGTTACGGAAAAAGTTACGGCAGATGGCTATACGCTAGTGGAGCAAAATGGTGCAGAACTGGCGTACAGCCCCGAATCCGGCGTGAAACTTCTCCAGGTTGATGGCAAGGTATTCAAGGATATGAACCGCAATGGCAAGCTGGATGCCTATGAGGATTGGCGTCTGACCCCGCAGAAGCGGGCGGAGGACTTGGCTAAGCAATTGAGCACGGAAGATATCGCAGGACTTATGCTCTACAGTATGCACCAGCGCAATCTCAAACCGCAATTGACGGACGATCAGAAAAAAATGCTCTCCGCTGACCATGTGCGCACGGTACTCAATGCCGACAGCACGGCCAGCAATGAAGTGACGGCCCAGTGGAACAATGCTCTGCAGGCCTATGCCGAAAGCCTGCCCTTTGCCATTCCGGCCAATACCAGTTCCGACCCCAGAAGCGATGCCCGCGGCAATGGCGTGTATCTCAAAGATGTGACGGGCGGCGTATCCCGCTGGCCGAGCAATCTGGGCATTGCCGCTACCTTTGACCCGGAGATTGCCAGAGAGTTCGGCGAGATTTCCTCCAAGGAATACCGTCTGCTGGGCATTGGCACTGGCCTTTCGCCACAGATTGATTTGGGCACCGACCCACGCTGGACGCGTTACTACGGCACCTTTGGTGAGGACCCGGCGCTGGCCCGTGATATGGCCAAGGCCAATATGGACGGTGTGCAGTCCACGATTGAAAAAGGCAAGGACATGGGCTGGGGCAAGTACAGCGTCAACGCTATGATGAAACACTGGCCCGGTGACGGCGTGGGCGAAGGCGGCCGTGAAGCGCATTCCAAATACGGCAAGTATGCTGTCTATCCCGGCGGTCAGTTCAATACGCAGCTGATTCCCTTTGTCGATGGCGGCCTTAAACTCACGGGCAAGACGAAAATGCCCAGCGCCGTGATGTCGTCTTATTCCATTGCCTGGAGTGAAGACGGCTCTTTGGGTGAAAAGGTCGGCAGTGCCTTCTCCCGTTACAAGATTGGCCTGTTGCGCGACAAGTACAAATACGATGGCGTTATCTGCACCGACTGGTGCGTGACCCATGATGTGCCGAAAAAACTGGGTGAAGGCAATATTTCCACCGCCTGGGGCGTGGAGAACGATACGGAAGTAATCCGCCATTATAAAGCTTTGATGGCCGGCGTTGACCAGTTCGGCGGCAACAACGATATCAAGCCGGTACTCGCCGCCTATGAAATGGGCGTCAAGGAACACGGCAAAGATTATATGGACAAGCGTTTCCGGCAGTCGGCAGTAAGACTTCTGCGCAATATCTTCCAAATTGGCCTGTTTGAAAATCCCTATCTCGATGTGCAAAAGACCGTCGCTGAAGTCGGCAATCCTGCCGACAAGGCCAAAGGCTATCAGGCACAGTTAAAATCCATTGTCATGCTGAAAAACAAGGGCAATGTGATTCACAAAGCTGAAGCACAGAGCACGAAGCCTGTGGTCTATATCCCCATGATTTACCGTCCGGAACAGGAAAACAAGACCTTCCATACTTACAGCCCGGCACATTGGGCACTGCCGGTTGACCTCAAGACCGCCAGTGAATACTTCACGGTTGTTACCGATAAGGTCAAAGACCTCACGTTAAAAGACCGTGACGGCAAGCCGATGGCAGCGGTAACGGATATTGAGCGCCTGGCTCCGGCAGAAGTCGCCAAGGCTGATATGGTACTGGCGGTTGTCGACAATCCTACCGATGCGGGCAATCAGTTTGATGGTATCGGCTGTGATGAACAGGGCGGCTTTATCCCCCTGTCCCTGCAGTACAAGCCCTATACGGCTGATTCGCAGTATGTGCGCAAGCAGTCCATTGCCCATGATGAAGGCGAGAATCGCAGCTACTTCGGCAAGACGGCGCGCATCATCAATGCCACAGACCTCGACAGCGTGACCTATGGTCGTGAATGCGCAGCCAAATCCGGCAAGAATATGCCGGTAATCACCATGGTACACGCCTTGAAGCCGATGATTTTCAGCGAGGTTGAACCATTGTCCGATGCTATCCTCGTCGGTTATGGTGTCAGCGATGCCGCATATTTCGATATCCTCACGGGCAAATTTGAGCCGCAGGGTCTTCTGCCCATGCAGCAGCCCAAGGACATGGAAGCTGTGGAACGCCAGCTGGAAGACACGCCCCGCGATATGGAATGCTATAAAGACAGCGAAGGCCATACCTATGACTTTGCCTATGGCCTGAATTGGAAAGGTCAGATTAAAGATGCCCGTACCGCAAAATATGCCGTACCGGTATTGAAGAAATAAGGAGTGACTGAACATGATAAGCAAAAAATTAAAACGAGCAGTTCGCTTAGGCCTTTGCGGCGTAATGCTGGCAGGTTTTATGACGGCAGGCGATATCGCCTCTGCCGCTGTAGCCCAGCAGCCGTCCTATAAAACCGTAACGGAAACCTTCGACTGGGGTCCGTCCGTGTCCAAGGTCATTGTCAATTTAGGAAGTACGGTAAAGAGTAGCGAACTCAATACCGGCATGTTCAAGGTGCATGTGCGCCGTGAATTGGCGGAAGGGGCAATCACGCCTGCTGAAGCCATGCGGGAAAAGAAAGATGCCTTTATTTCCTTGGGCGCAGAATCGACGTCCAACAAGGATATCGAAGGTGACCGGCAGGTAACGAAAGCCTATGTATCGGATGCGCAGGGCAATCCCGTGGACAGCGGCGAATACGTGACGCTGGAAATGGCGGTAAGCCCCACGGATACATTGGGAGCGGCACTGAACTTTGATTTGCACACGCTGTTCAACAATTGGGTCAAACCCCATTACACCATCACCGATGGCAATCGTCTGGTGGTAGACAATAATCAGGGGGATATCCGCCCGCAGGCCGATAAGTTCAAGTACAATCACAAACTGATTGGCATTCACGATTCCTTCCCCTATGCTAGCTTCGAGCCGGAACAGGCGAGCGCGCAAAACAAAAAGCCGTTAATCATCTGGCTCCACGGCATGGGCGAGGGCGGTAATTCCCCGTCCCTGCCGATAATGGGCAACAAGGCCACGCAGTTTGCCGATGCGTCCATCCAAAAATACTTTGACGGAGCTTATGTGCTGGCACCGCAGGCACGTACCTATTGGATGCATGGCTATAACGGCTTTGCCGATGGCACGAGCATCTATTCCAAGACCTTGATGGAAATGATTAAGGCCTATGTGGCTGAACATCCGGGCGTGGATGAAAACCGCATCTATGTGGGTGGCGACTCCAACGGCGGCTATATGACCATGCTGCTGGTGCGGGATAATCCCGGCTTCTTTGCCGCAGCCTTCCCAACCTGCGAAGGCCTCAAGGACAGCCTGATTTCCAAGCAGGATTTGGCCAACATTGCCAAAACGCCGATATGGTTCACGGCGGCCAAGACCGATACGGTGTTGCCGCCGAAGGACTATGCCGTACCGACGGTGGAACGGCTCAAAAAAGCCGGTGCCGATGTGCATTTCAGCTACTTTGACAATGTTATCGACACCAGCGGCAAGTATAAAAAAGCCGATGGCACGCCCTATGAATATATGGGGCATTGGTCCTGGATTTATGTCTACAATGACCAGTGCGAAGACACGATTAACGGCAAGAGTGTAAAACTCTTCCAGTGGATGGCAGAGCAGAAACGGAAATAAAGCCTTGTTTTTACCACAAAAGGGGGACCGCTGACTGGAAATAGTCGGCGGTCCCCCTTTGTTATTGGGGCGTGTTGATTCACGCCCCTTTTGACGTTTACTTTTTGCACAGCGGCAGGAACAGTTTCAGTTCTGCACTGTGTGTAAGACCGGTTTTCTTGAGAATATTGGAGATGTGGAAACGGACTGTGCGTTCCTTGATGCCCAGTTCCTCGGCAATGGTGATGGCGGTTTTGGCTTCCAGAATTCCCGTGAGTACATCCAGTTCCCGTCGGGTGAAGTCAAATTTCTGTTGGTAATAGGCAAGGTCGTGGGTGACAGCAGAAAGGCTGTCATCGCTGGCGGTGATTGTCTCCGGCAGCGGGATAGCAGCCGCCGGAATGGGGGCACCTGTAGGTTCTACAGGTATGACAGGGGCGGGGACTTCGGCGGCATTTCGTTCATAGGCGGGAATTTCCAGCCATTCACGGAAGGCGGCATGGTAGAAAAAGAGATTTAAGAGCGCCAGTATCAGCACATAGGCCGCCATAAAGCCAGGTAAGGAAAAATTATCGAGAATCAGGGCAAAGACATTAGCCGATAACGCCGAAATGGGCAGAGCAAGCGTGCGTCCCATGCCCGCCCATAAAGATGGTTTGTCCGATAGTGGCGCAATATCCATAAAGTAGAGCGTATAGCTCATGATGCAAAAGGAATCAATAAAGTATTCGGTGCTTTGGGCGAGGAAAAACATATCCTGCGTGTTTGTCGTAAGCAGGCTGATTATGCGGAGCAGCAGGGCAAGGGCTGTAACACTGAGAAGATATTTCCGCTGGGCATAATCTGCTACACAGCCCGCAGCTATGATGCCTGCGGGAAAAAACAGACGCGTCGTATCATGAAAAAGGGATTCGTCAAACTGCGCATAGTGTTTCAGTGCCATGATGTCACCGCAGCCGTGCAGTGCTGCCAGGCAGGAAACCATGACGATCAGCATGGCGATAAACCGTGGCGAAGGTGGAACATTGCGCTCGTCCATAGGGGACTGGTCATTTGCGGCAGCATGCAGGCGGGCATCAAGCGCTGTAAATGAGCGGAAGGCAAGAAAAGACAGACACAGCAAGACCAGCAGGAGCAGATAAGCCGATACGTCCTTGCCGCCGGATGAGAGCAGATACTGAATCAAAATGGTCAGCGTGATGGCACCGCCCAGAAACCTTCCACGGTAAGGGGCGGGGATGGTCATGGCACTGACATAATGGGCGCCGCCGGCAAAATAACCTGCTGTCAGCATGAGCAGGCAGAGGGCGGGCAGCGAAGCCGTTGTTCCCATACTGCCGAAAATGGCCAGAACACCGGCAGCAGTCACAAGTAAGAGGTGCTTACGCGCCCAGGAAAAAACACCGACTCCCCCGCGGTGGACAGCAAAGAGCAAAAAGCCACCGGCGACCAGAGAATTGGTGTAGAGCCACAGCCGTACACTGCGTTCCGCCGCATCAGCGCCGAACCATAGCGGTGGTGTCTGCGACTGGGACAGGGCATAAGTCATATATATGTAGAGCATGGAAGCAGCATAATAAAGTAACGGGGGCAGCCAAGCAGGCATATGCATCATCTCCTATCGTATATGGTTTAGTATAGCAAAGCCAGATTTACATGACAAGGTGCATTAAGGAACCTGTAGACCCTGCAGGTAAGGATTAGTGCGCTATTTTTGGGGCAAATATAAATTTTAGAAAATTTTTTGTAAAATCCTGTAGACCCGTCAGCAGACAAAAGGTTTTTGAATGGTTAAAATAAATGAAAGTGATTGTAACATTATTCCCAAGGAGGGTTTGCCCCGCAAAGGGAGAAAGGAATGTGAGCGAGATGAAATCACCCAAAAAACTAAGACAACAAGTAGCCCTGGCTATGATGCTGGGCGTAGTGGGCTTCTTTCACAGTGCCTATGCTTTGCCGCAGATTGATGGTGCGGCACCTGCCGGTGTGACCATTGCCAGTGAAGGCAGTACCATGAATATCGGCAGTTCGGCTGCGAATAATGTGCTGAACTGGAAGACTTTCTCCATTGGCGAAAGCGAAAAAGTGGCTTTTGATGCGCAAAACTATCTGAATCTCGTCACCGGCACGGAAGCGTCCAGTATCTTAGGACAGCTTACCGGCGGGGGTAGTGTTTACCTGATCAATCCCAACGGCATTCTTTTTGGTGCTAATGCCAAGGTGGATGTGGGAGCATTTTACGCTTCAACTCGTAATATTGATGCTGTGAATACGGCGGCTTTTGCCGCCAGCGGTACCAATCCCCTGCTGACTACGGTAAGCGAGGTCGGGGGGGATATCATCAACCGGGGAAATATTGCGGCCAATCAGATTGTGCTGGAAGGCGGCCATATATCTATCCAGAATTACGAAAATGTCCGGAATCGGGCGGGCGAAGTTCTCAAAAGTGAGGATGTACAGCTGCGGGCGGCAGAAAATGGCGGTATTCATGTTGGCTGGCAGGTGGGCGAGATTGCTACCGCAGTCAATAATTCTCAATACTATTATGGCAGTCATGTTGACGGGAAAGATCCGGAATTTAAATATCAGGCAACTATGCTTGATGGCAGTACGGTTAATGATGTGATACTTTTTGCCTTGGTGCATAATATCTATGAGCTGCAAAACATAAAAAATCTGGATCAATATGGGGCAAACAAAGGCTGGAATCATTTTATGCTGGCAGACGATATTGATGGCACGGGTTTTGCTTTTCAGGCCATTGACAGCTTAAAATCAGCTAGTGGTTACGATATTCAGCGTGCCCGTCTCGATGGTTTGGGCTATACCATCAAGAATCTGACCGTTACGGCTGAGGCTGATAATAGTAAAAACTATGGTGCAGGTATCTTTGGTACGCTCCATCGGGCTGCGATAGAGAATCTGAATATCGAAGGCGGCACTTTTAAGGCTGTGCAGGTAGATGGTTCAGTCGGCTATCGCAATGCAGGCAGTATTGCAGGCGCTGCGGATGGAGATGTACTTCTGCGCAATGTCCATAGCAGTGCCACCGTGCAAAACGGGCGTCATGCCGGTGGATTTATTGGGATAAACAGTGGCAATCTCACCATTGAAGATTCGTCATTTACCGGAAGCGTTAATGGTTCCATGAACGTGGGTGGGCTCGTCGGTGCCACCTCCGGAGATAAAACTACCATCAAAAATTCTTATAATACCGGAACAATCACTTATGATACCACCAATGCTTCTACAAGTGATGCATTGCATATGGGCGGTCTGGTTGGTACTTCGGGAGAAGGTCTTTCCATCGTCAATAGCTATAATACAGGCACGATAGACAGTAGTGCCGCAGAAAATATTACGAGTAGTGTGACATATGTTGGCGGCCTGGCAGGATATGTGTATCAATCAAGGGGAAAAGACAATTATACCATCGAAAAATCCTATAACACTGGTGATGTTATCGCCTATAATCCCAATAGCGAAAGCTATGCCGGGGGCCTGTTTGGCTATTATCAGAACGATAGTGACACGGCCTTGACCATTTCAGAGGTTTATAATGCCGGAAGTGTCACAGCCCAAGCTTATGCCGGTGGGTTAATCGGCTACAGTAATGGAAGTGATGGCAGCGGCGAAGAAGCATTCACCATTGAAAACGCCTATGCAGCCAAGCTGGCGGGCGGCGCAACGGCAGCAGTTACCATCAGCGGCGGTACCAAAGGCAGCGGTGGTATCATAGGCTTTGTGGATGGTGCGGATGGCAAGACCAGCATCAACAGCTCCTACTGGTATTCTTCTGTAGGCATGGAGGCTTATGGTGACCGTATTACTACGGGCAGTAATTATATCACGGTAAATACCTCCGGCATTTTTGATTATGCAAGTGCGTTGGCGGCTTATAAGGCAGATAGCGGATCCAATCCCAATCCCAATGCTCGTGACACGTATACTGCTTTGGGCTGGAATATCGGTAATAACGGCGGCGAAAGCACCGTCTGGCGTATCTTTAACCTCCATACCCCGCCCATGCTGCGTACTTTCCTGAAACCAAAATCCGTGGCGGCTAATGTCACGGTGACCAAGGAATATAACGGCACGGCACAGAGCGTAAATTACAGTGACCTGAATGCCTTGGGCATCTACGGTGACACTACAGGCTCTTTAGGCAGCACTGCCTTTGGCAGTCAGACAAATGCCGCAACGGCTGTCATCGGCTATAACGATAATTCGCCAAACAGTTTGTCCGCACTTACCTGGTCGGGGCAGGATGGCGTGGATTATGATGACATTAATTTTACCATCACGCCGAAGAATGTAAGCGTATCCTTTGCCAATCCCACCAAGGAGTATGACGGTACTGCAACAGCTGCCACTGCCAATCCTACGTTAACGGGGCTTATCAGCAGTGACAGTGGCAGTGTCAGTGTCAGCGCAGCCAGTGCCGCTTATGACAGTAAAAATGCAGGAACGGGCAAAATAGTGACCTATACGGGGCTTACTTTGGCCGGGGACAAGGCCGCGAACTACAGTCTGACCAATAATGCTGTTAAGGGAACGGGAACCATTACGCAAAAAACGCTGAACGCCAGCTTAGAGGCGATTTCCAAGGTCTATGACGGCAACACAAATGCGGCTGCACCTACGCCGACTTTAAGCGGTGTGATAGATGGTGACAATGTCAGCGTAACGGCCAGCGGCAGCTATGACAGCAAAAACGTCGGCAGCCGTACGGTCAATTACACACTGAATCTTAGCGGCACGGATGCGGCAAACTATAGTCTATCCGGCACGGCTACAGGAGAAGGAACAATCCGTCAAAAGGCGTTGACTGCAAATGTAGAGGCAATTTCCAAGGTCTATGACGGCACCACAAATGCAGCTGTACCTACGCCGACTTTAACCGGTGTGGTAGATGGTGACAGCGTCAGCGTAACGGCCAGTGGCAGCTATGACAGCAAAAATGCCGGCAGCCGTACGGTCAATTACACACTGACTCTCAGCGGCACGGATGCGGCAAATTATAGTCTGTCCGGCACCACTACAGGAACGGGGACAATCACTTTGCGGCCTGTTATTCTGACGGCAGAGGCAACAGAGATTATTCGCGGCGAGGCAATTCCTGAATTAACAGGTAGTGCTTCGAATATGGTAGCCGGTGAACCGGCACCCACCTGGAGTACGACAGCTGACTCGTCCAGCCGTTCCGGGCAGTACCCCATAATCGGTGCATTGGACAGCTCTATTGCCGGTAACTATGAGGTTACGCAGGCCTCAGGCAATGCTATAGCATTGACCATAAAGGTCAACCCGGATATCCCTGAAGGACCTACTCCGGAAGAACCTACCGTCATTCCCACGGAGTCGAAAGAGGTTGCCGGTGTAATGGCTGACAGAAGTATTTATCGGAATAATCCGGTCAATGTCGGTCAGGATGCTGCCGTTGTTGCTGCGAAGGAAAGCAGTACCCCTGCTTCGCCACAGGCAGCTGCAACAAGCGTTACAAGTGGTGAAAACACTTCGGTGATGACTGTAACGGAAGAAACGGGCACCACAGAAGCCAAAGACAATGCCGACAGTGAAAAAAACAAATGAAAATTCTACGGACAATATTGAAGGCGAATAAGCATAATGGTTAATTTTCAGGTATATTCTCCTCGGTTCACGGGGAGAATATACCGAAAATAATACCTATTTAAAGGAGATTTTTTCAATGAACAAACAACTATCAAAAGCAGCACTTACAGCACTTCTGTTATTGGTACCTATGGAATGTAATGCAGCAACCGCCTTAGAGGAACCGGGCGTAAATTTGCCTGCTGCCAAAGAAGATCCTGCAATAGGCAGCGAGGAAACTGCTAAGAAGGACGCGGTCAGAGGTGCTGAATTTTACCTGCACAAGGTTGAACTCATGGACAAAGGTGGTATTTCCGTCAGTGAAAGCAAATTGTTAACTTTTGCTACGCCTTATGTCAAGCAAGTTACCGATATGGCAAAACTGAACGCCATGACCGAAGAAATGACTCGCTACGTCCGTGCGCATGGTTATCCAACGGCTTTGGTATATGTACCTCAGCAGGAAATAACCCGTTCAACCTTGAAAGTGGCAATCCTGCCGGGACGTATTGACAAGGTAAACATCGACAATCAGGCCAAACTTGATGGCAAGGTAGTACAGCGCCTCACCAAAGGCCTGCGTTCCGGCGATATTATCACTTCCCGTTCTATGGAAACTGCGCTTTATAATCTGAACAACTTGCCGGGAGTGAAAGCAGCGGGAGTTCTCTCTCCGGGGAGCACTCAGGGAACCAGTGATCTTACCATAACGGTACGGGATGATAAGCAAAACCAAACCCTGCTTTACGCAGAGAATTATGGCAGCAAATATTCCGGTCGTTATCGTTATGGATTTCAGGAGACATTCAACAATCTTACTCGCCAGGGGGATATGCTAAGAGTGGGCACGCTTATCTCCAATGGCGATTTGCGCAATTATTATGCTGCTTATGAAATGAATGTGGGGCGTAGTGGTTCCACGCTGGGCTTGAGCATCAGTCACATGAACTATGAATTGGGAAGTTACCTGGCGAATTTGGGGATGAAGGGCAAGGCAAATACAGTGAGTCTCTATGGAAAAACGCCCATTTTTCAAACTTCCGGAAGGTCATTGGCCGTAACTTATGGTTATGATTATCGGAAGCTGGAGGATAAGATAACAAATCCTTCATGGGACAGTGAACGCCATTCACATGCGTTGCATGTGGGACTTAGTGGCTCGGCGCGGCAGTCAAATTCAGCAGTTTTCTACGATATCACACTTACGCATGGAACCTTGGGCACGGATTCGGTTAATGCCGAACAAGTAGACAATAGAAGTCATTTTTCCGGAAAGTTCACCAAGGGTAATGCCAATATCACCGCTGTGCAGGCATTGGGGCATAGTGTGGATATTATGTTTAAGGGTCAGGGGCAAATGGCCAGCAAAAATCTTGATAGTTCCGAGCGATTCTATTTGGGTGGCGCTCAGGGAGTCAGAGCGTATCCACAGGGCGAAGCCTCCGGTGATCAGGGAATTTTAGGAACTGCAGAACTGCGGTATCATACACCTGTGCGAGGGTTGACGCTGAGCTGCTATTTGGATGGTGGTGAAGTACGTTTGCAAAAGAGTGGCACTGGCACGACATCTCTTATGGGCTGGGGTATCGGCGTAAGCTACAGCAAGCCGAACAGCTGGTTTGCCCGCCTTGACTATGCAAGACGTATCGGCGGGGAGGCTAATCTGTCCGATGCAGCCAAAGCTAAGGACAGAACATGGTTTATTCTGGGGAAAATTTGGTAATAATTTCATATAAAAAGCCGCCGGTCTCCGGTGGCTTTTTTAGTCCCCATATTTTTCTTGACAATTCCGTATTGATTTGTTATTATTTATCTTGTACAAAGTGGGATGGTTACGCAGAAGCGGCCAAACCTTGCAGGCGAAGTATGCCTCTTGGTTAATCCACGCTTTTTTTGTATGTTTAGGATGGTTACATTCAGTTGGCCAAACCTTCAAAGTTATTTAATTTTGGAGGGATTTATGATGAAGAAGTATGAAGAGCTGGCAAAGGACATTGTCCGGCATGTGGGCGGCGAGGAAAACGTCATCAGCCTTGCCCATTGCATCACGCGGCTGCGGTTCAAGTTGAAGGACGAAGCCAAGGCCGATACTGACTATCTGAAGGCACGCGAGGGCGTGGTGACGGTCATCCAGAGCGGTGGTCAGTATCAGGTGGTTATCGGCAATGAAGTCGCCGATGTTTATGACACGGTGCTGGAGGTCAGCAATATATCCGGTAATGCCCCCAAGGCAGGCGAAGATGAGGAGGACAAGAATCTCAGCCCGCTGGATAAATTTATCGATTTGATTTCCGGTGTGTTCCAGCCGGTACTCAGCGTGCTCGTGGCTACCGGCATGATTAAGGGCTTTACGGCGCTCTTTATGGCTACAGGACTGGTAGCCAAGGACAGCGGCACGGCGCAGATGCTCAATATCTTAGGGGATATGTTCTTCTATTTCCTGCCGATTTTCCTTGGCCTTACCGCCGCCCGCAAGTTCAAGATGAATGAATTCACGGGCATGGCGATTGGTGCGGCGCTCGTTTATCCTACGGTGTCGGCTATCATGAAAGGCGACACCCTGTATACGCTCTTTGAAGGCACAATTTTCCAGTCGGCCATTCATATGGAGCTGCTCGGTCTGCCGGTTATCCTGATGAATTACGCCTCCAGCGTTATTCCCATCGTCGTGGCGGTATGGTTCGGCTCGAAGGTGGAACGGCAGATTGCCCAGGCTATGCCCACGATGCTCAAAGGCTTTTTGACGCCGTTTTTCACGCTGCTGATTGTCGTTCCGCTGACCTTTATGGTTATCGGTCCGGTGGCAACCTGGGCTGGCCAGCTGGTCGGTGCAGCTGCAATGGCGATTTACAACGTCAGCCCGGTTGTGGCAGGTCTCTTTATCGGTGCTTTCTGGCAGGTATTTGTCATGTTCGGCCTGCACTGGGGCCTGGTTCCCATTATGATCAACAACATCACGGTATATGGCTATGACCCGCTGGTGGTTACCTATTTTGGCTGCTCCTTTGCCCAGATTGGTGTTGTTCTCGGTATCTTCCTGCGCACCCAGGACAAGAAACTCAAGAGCATTTCCCTGCCGGCTTTTATCTCCGGTATCTTCGGTGTAACGGAACCCTGCATTTACGGTATCACCCTGCCGCGGAAAAAATACTTCATTATCTCCTGCATTGGTGGTGCTGTCGGCGGTGCGCTGATGGCTATGCTGTCCGTTAATCTCTATATGTTCGGCGGTTTGGGCATCTTCGGTTATCCGACCTTCATTGACCCGAAAACGGGTGAACTTGCCGGTATGTACGGCGGCATGATTGCTTCGGCTGTATCCTTTGTCTTTGGTCTGGCGGTTACGGCGGTTCTGTACAAGGACGCTGCGCCAGCAGAAAAACTGACGGTAGTAGCCGAAAAAGCAGATGGCACGGCTGAGCGGGAAATCATCAAGGCGCCGCTGGCTGGTAAAATCGTAGCATTAGAAGAAGTTCCTGATGAAGCTTTTGCCATGGGCGTACTGGGCAAGGGCATTGCCATTGAACCCAGCGACGGCAAGGTAGTCGCTCCGGCAGATTGCACGGTGATGACGCTGTTCCCAACCGGCCATGCCATCGGTCTGGTTACGGATAAGGGCGCATAAATCTTAATCCATATCGGTATGGATACGGTGAAGCTGGAAGGCAAATACTTCACCACCAAGGTAAAGCAGGGCGACCATGTACAGGCAGGCACGACCCTGATTGAATTCGACAAGGACAAAATTGCAGCAGCCGGTTACAACACCATTACACCGGTGATTGTCACCAACCATGCCCAGTATATGGATATGGTCGTAACGGATGAAAAAGACGTAGCAGAAGAAGCAAATTTATTGACGGTTATCGCATAAGGAGGCAGAAAAATGGCATTTCCCAAGGAATTTTTATGGGGCGGCGCAGTAGCCGCTAATCAGTGCGAAGGTGCATACAACGAGGACGGCAAAGGACTGGATATTCAGGATATTATGCCGCGTGGACTCGAGGGAGCACCTACAGCTGAACCGACCCCGGACAATATGAAGCTTACGGCGATTGACTTCTATCACCGCTATAAAGAGGATATCAAGCTCTTTGCGGAAATGGGCTTTAAGGTGTTCCGCACCTCCATTGCCTGGAGCCGCATCTTCCCCAACGGTGATGATGCAGAGCCGAATGAAAAGGGCTTGCAGTTCTATGACGATTTGTTCGACGAATGCCACAAATATGGCATTGAACCGTTGGTGACGATTTCCCACTATGAAACGCCGCTGAATCTGGCCAAGAAATACAACGGCTGGGTCAACCATGACCTCATCGGCTTCTATGAAAACTATGTGCGGGTGCTCTTTAACCGCTATAAGGGCAAAGTCAAATACTGGCTGACCTTCAATGAAATCAACTCGGTGCTGCACGCACCACTCGTGAGCGGCGGCATTATGACTCCGCTTGCTGAACTGAGTAAGTCTGACCTTTATCAGGCATGCCACCATGAACTCGTGGCTTCGGCACTGGCCACGAAAATCGGCCATGAGATTGATCCGGATGCCAAAATCGGCTGCATGGTGCTCTCCATGCCGACCTATCCACTGACGCCGAATCCGGATGACGTCATCGCCACTATGCAGGCCAATAACCTCAACGACTTCTTCGGCGATATGCATGTGCGCGGCGAATACCCTGGCTATATGAAACGCTATTTCCGGGAAAACGGCATTGAAATCAAGACCACGCCGGAAGAACTGGCACTCCTGAAGGAACATACGGTCGATTTCGTGTCCTTCAGCTATTATGTCAGCGTTTGTGAGTCGGCAGACAGGAAAGAGGAAGGCAGCGGCAATATCATTCAGGGCGTGAAGAATCCCTATCTCAAAGAATCCGAATGGGGCTGGCAGATTGACCCGCAGGGCATCCGCTATGTGCTCAACCGCTTCTACAACCGCTGGCAGAAACCGCTCTTTATCGTGGAGAACGGCTTAGGTGCCAAGGACGTATTAGTGGATGATGGACAGGGCGGCAAGACGGTCAACGACGACTACCGCATTGCCTACCTTAACGACCATCTGAAACAGGTCGAAGAAGCCATTGAAGATGGCGTGCCCGTGATGGGCTATACCACCTGGGGCTGCATCGACCTCGTCAGCTCATCGACGGCAGAACTGGCCAAGCGCTATGGCTTCATCTATGTAGATCGCAACGATGATGGCACGGGCACGCTCGAACGTTATCGTAAAAAGTCCTTCTATTGGTATAAGGACATCATTGCCAGCAATGGAGAAAAGCTCAAATAAAGTGAATAGGTAAAAAGGAGCTATGTGCAGTGGAACAATCCAACTTCACATAGCTCCTTTTGTTATGGTACAATAGCCATAGAGAAATACGGAAGGGGCGGGCGTGATGGCATATTCCAATTTTGATTTCT
>CADBYQ010000009.1:21230-34554 GCA_902798865.1 Pseudoselenomonas ruminantium
ATGATTAAACTGCTGTTTGATTATGCTGGTATATCCCTGCCTGCAGAGGACAAGGCTGTAAAACGCATCAACAAATTGCTGCAGGAAGAATATTTGAATAAAGAGATGGCATCACTTTTTCATGCCTTGCGAAAAGTCCGTAATCTGGCAGGTCACGAAGGCTATGAATCTGTAGCTGATGCCAAAAATTATTTGGGCATTACCTACAGTTTGTCGGAATGGTTTATGCAGACTTATGGCGATTATACCTATCAGAATCGCCCGTTTGTGATGCCTACCCAACAAGTGGCTCCGGTCAAGGAGGAGGCCGCTGATGAAGAAGCCTTGGAAAAGCTGCTCATGCAGCAGGCGGCTGAAAAAGCAGCCCAAGCGCCCAAGGTAAAGAAAGCCGACCGGCAGAAATACGCGCAGAAAGCTGCGGTTAAGCGTTATAAATCCGAAGCGGAAACCCGTGTCCTCATTGATGAACAGCTCCGGCAGGTCGGTTGGGAAGCCGATACCGAGCACCTGCGTTACAGCAAGGGCACAAGACCACAGAAAGGCAGATGTATTGCCATTGCCGAATGGCCCACGGATTCCCCAAATGGTAAGGGCGGCTTTGCCGACTATGCCTTATTTATTGACTTAAAACTGGTGGCTATTATCGAAGCCAAGGCAGAGCATAAGGATGTAGCCGCAGTCATTGACGGTCAGTGCAAGACGTATCCGAAGTTCATCAAGGCTGAACATCAGGAGTACATCATGGGCAAATGGGGCGAATATCAGGTGCCCTTCACCTTTGCCACCAATGGCAAGCCATATCTGGAGCAGCTGCGTACGAAATCCGGTATTTGGTTTCTGGATTTGCGGCAAAAGACCAATCGCCCGGAACCTCTGCGCGGCTGGTTCAGCCCTCTGGGGCTTACGGAGCGGTTAAATCGCAATGTTGAAGCAGGGGAGAAAAAACTCCAGGACCTGCCATACGCTGTATTGCAGGACCCGGATGGTCTGAATTTGCGTGCTTATCAGATTGCTGCGATTCAGGCAGCAGAACAAGCTGTTTTAAAGGGTCAGCAGAATATTTTGCTGGCGATGGCTACAGGTACTGGCAAGACGCGTACCGTGCTGGGCATGATTTATCGCTTCTTAAAGACGGGACGTTTCCAACGCATTCTGTTCCTTGTTGACCGCACTTCTTTGGGAACACAGGCGCATGATGTATTTAAAGATGTGAAGCTGGAAGAACTCATGTCCCTGAATCAGCTTTATAACATCAAAGGCTTGGACGAAAAATTCATCGACCGGGAAACGCGGATACAGGTGGCTACCGTACAGGGCATGATTCAGCGCATTCTGTTCAATGATGATGAACGCAAGCCGGCTGTATCGGATTACGATTTAATCATCGTGGATGAAGCCCACAGAGGCTATACATTAGACAAGATGATGGAGGCGGAGGAAATCGCCTATCGTGACCAAAGGGATTTCCAGAGTAAGTATCGGGCAGTTATCGAATACTTCAAGGCGGTAAAAATCGCCCTGACGGCTACGCCTGCCCTGCATACCACGCAGATTTTCGGTGAACCCGTGTTTAAGTACACCTATCGCGAAGCGGTCATTGATGGGTTCCTCGTGGACTATGATGCGCCGCATATCATAAAAACCAAACTGAGCGAAAGCGGCATCCATTACGGCAAGGGAGAGACTGTGGCGGTTTATGACCCTGCGACTGGGGAAATCACTAACAGTGAAGCCTTGGAAGATGAGCTGGACTTTGATGTGGAAAATTTCAATCGGCAGATTATTGTGCCGGACTTCAACCGCAAAGTGCTCGCGGAGATTGCCAAAGACATTGACCCTACGGACGAATTAAGCGGCAAGACGCTTATCTACGCCGTAACCGATGCCCATGCAGATATGATTGTGGACATTCTGCGCCAAATCTATGCCGAAGTGGACATTGACCAGGATGCCATCATGAAAATAACGGGCAGTATCGAAAACGGCAATCCGAAGAAAATACAGGAGGTTATCCGTACCACCCGCAACAATCAGTATCCGAGCATTATCGTGACCGTTGACCTCCTGACTACGGGCATAGATATTCCCGCCATCAGCCGTCTGGTCTTTATGCGGCGGGTGAAATCCCGTATCCTCTTTGAACAGATGCTGGGGCGGGCTACGCGCCTGTGTCCTGCCATCAACAAAGACCATTTCGAGATTTATGACCCGGTGGGCACTTTTGCCAGTCTGGAAAAGGTCTGCACCATGAAACCTGTCGCGGCAAATCCCAATATAACCATTACGCAGTTGATTGATACTCTGCCGCAAAACGGGGAAAAAGCGGAGAGCGAAGCCGTGCTGACGCATCAGCTTGCGCAGATTCTCGCCAAAATCCAGCGCAAGGGGCGGACGATTACCGCAGAGCAGGAAAAGCAGTTTGCCGCTATGACGGGGGCAAAATCTTATGCTGACTATATCCATGATTTGGCGGGGCAGGAGGAAAATACCATCCGTGCTAAACTTCTAAAGGATAAGGAAGCGTTCAGCTTTTTGGAAAATGTTATCCGTCCGGGCATGGCACAGGTGGTCGCCGATGCCGAAGATGAAGTGCTCTATCACGGGCAGGAATACGGCAATGAGGGGCGGCGTCCGGAGGATTATCTGGAGGAATTTACCGCCTATATCAAAGAGCATATCAATGAAGTGGCGGCACTCAGCATCATCTGCACGCGACCGGCTGACCTTACCCGTCAAAGCCTGAAGGAACTGGCACTGCGTTTGGATAGGGATGGCTATGCGCCGACACAGCTTGATTCAGCGATAAGTGCCATCAATGCGGAAGACGCCGGAGCCGATATCATCAGCATTATCCGCCGCTATGCGATTGGTGCCCGGCTGATGAATCATCGGGAAAAGGTGGAGCAGGCGGTGAAACGCCTGCGGGCTAATCATAGCTTTACGAAGATGCAGGCTACCTGGATAGAACTGATGAAGAATTATCTGATTAATGAACCCGTGCTGAATCGGGCTGCCTTTGACGAGGACTTCCGTCTGCGCAAGCAGGGCGGTTCTGCACGGGCAGACAAACTGTTGGACGGACAGCTCAATCAGATTATTGCGGAACTCAATGATTATATGTATGACGATGGAGGAAAAAGCGCGTGACAACTCAGGAGATTGTAGCGAAATTATGGAACTTATGTAATGTACTGATGGATGATGGCATTACCTATCATCAATATGTAACAGAACTGACTTATATCCTGTTCCTCAAAATGGCGAAGGAAACAGGCACCGAGGACACCATACCCGCAGGCTATCGCTGGGATGATTTAGCTGCCTTGGATGGTATGGAGCTGAAAAACTTTTACAAGGAACTTTTGGAATATCTGGGTACAGAATGTCAGGGGCGCATCCGTGAAATCTATAATGGCGCATCCACCAGCATAGACGAACCTGCCAACCTCAAAAAGCTCATCACGTCCATTGATGAACTGGACTGGTTCAGTGCCAAAGAAGAAGGCTTGGGCAATCTGTACGAAGGTTTGCTGCAGAAAAACGCCGAAGAAAAAAAATCCGGTGCCGGTCAGTATTTCACGCCGCGCCCGTTGATTGATGTGATGACGAAACTCGTGAAACCACAGGCAGGCGAGAAATGCAATGACCCCGCCTGCGGCACTTTCGGCTTTATGATTTCCGCCTTCCAGTACGTTTACAAGCATACGAACAACTTTATGGACTTGGACAGCGACCAGGCACAGTTTGAATACGAAAAAGCTTTCACAGGCTGTGAACTGGTGCATGACACACACCGGCTGGCGCTGATGAATGCCATGCTCCATGAAATCGAGGGCAAGATTACCTTGGGTGATACGCTCTCACCCTTGGGGAAATATCTGGATGACTATGATGTGGTACTCGCCAATCCGCCCTTTGGCACGAAAAAAGGCGGCGAACGCGCGACCCGCGATGATTTGGATGTCATCACCAGCAACAAACAGCTTAATTTCCTTCAGCACATCTACAAGAGTCTCAAAAAGAACGGCAAAGCGCGGGCGGCGGTAGTCCTGCCGGATAACGTGCTCTTTGCCGATGGCGATGGCGCGAAAATCCGCGCCAATCTCATGGATAAATGCAACCTGCATACCATTCTGCGCCTGCCTACAGGCATTTTCTATGCGCAGGGGGTTAAGACTAATGTGCTGTTCTTTACCAGAGGAACAACCGACAAGGACAATACCAGGGAAGTGTGGTTCTACGACCTGCGCACCAATATGCCGTCCTTCGGCAAGAAGAATCCTTTGCAACAGGAACACTTTGAGGGCTTTATGAAAGCCTACGAAGCCGAGGACAGAAGAAAGGTAGCGGACGAGCGCTGGAGCGTGGTGAGCCGTGAAGAAATCGAAGCCCGTGGCGACAGCCTTGACCTTGGGCTGATTAAAGATGACAGCATCGTAGATTACGAAGACCTGCCCGACCCACTGGAAGCTGCTGAAAATGCCGCCGATACCTTGGAAGAAGCCGTGGATATGTTGCGGGCGGTGGCTAAGGAGCTGAAACAGCTGGAAGCGTAAGGGAAAAACGTTGATTTTATTTACAAAACTGATATAATGAAGTAAGCAGGGAGTTATTGTCTCTGAATTGGGGGCATAAATGGGCGTCTCGTCCGACAACAGGAAAGAAGTTGTAGTCTAGTCGGGGAGACTTAGTGATACCCGAACCGGAATATGATAATGCAGGGGCTTCTCAATGTGCTCCTATAAACATTGGCAAAAAGGAGGAGGCAAGGAGCTTCCTCCTTATTTTGAGTTATGTGCAAAGAGGAAAAGACAGGGGTGAGAGTATGACTGTGGCTAGGGTGAATATCAATCCTGATGTTTTGCTTTGGGCAATAGAATATAGCCAGCGTGGGATGGACGCATTCAAGAACAAATTTTCTCATGTGGAAGATTGGCTGAAGGGAAACAGCCAGCCCACTGTAAAACAGTTAGAGGATGTGGCAAAGTTTGCTTATATACCCTTTGGTTACTTGATGCTTTCTGCCCCTCCCGATATTTCTGTTAAAAGAATTGCTGATTTCCGAACGTTAAAAAATCATGGTTTTGCTACTACGGGGGAATATAGTGCGGCATTACGTGATACTATCAACATCATTCGTAGACGGCAAGAGTGGCTCCGTGACTATAAGAAGGACAATGCTTATGCACCTGTGGATTTTATCGGTAGTATAAATCGAAATATGTCTGATGACGAAATAGTTGGACATATAACCAAGGTGCTGAAAATCCCTGTTGATTGGCGTAGTAATTTTCACAACAAAGAAAGTACGTTACGTTTTTTCGTGGATATGGTAGAAAACAGTGGTATATCTGTTTTTATAAATGGTATTGTAGGGAATAATACCAAAAGGAAATTGGATGTTGATGAATTTCGTGGTTTTGCTTTGGTAGATAAAATAGCACCAGTAATATTTATAAATGGTGCAGATGCTACAGCAGCAAGAATTTTTACGCTTTTTCATGAGGTGGTACATATTTTCCTGGGGCAGGATGGATTGGATGACCGTTCTGAACCGTTTTGTAATCGAATTGCGGCAAGAATATTGGTTCCGAAAGCGCTTTTTAACAAGGTGTGGGAAGATAACCATCATGATTATGATGAGCTGGAAAAATATTTTAAGGTCAGTCAGTTGGTTTTGTATAGGGCGGCACTGACTTATGGGAAAATAAACGATGAAGAATATGCCGATTTGTTGAGGCAGTATCAGGCTAAATATAGTAAATTGGCTAAAAATAGTGGTGGTGGCGATTTTTATAAGATCATTCCCTATCGTGCTGGGCGAGGCTTTTGCCGTTATGTCAATGAAGCAGTTAATAATGGTGGGTTATCTTATACAGAGGCATATCAGCTCGTTGGGGTCAAGGGGAATGCCTTTGCTAATGTTATGAGTATGGCAAAGGAGGGCTAATATGTTGTATATATTGGATACGAATACGTTTATTACAGCAAAAAATACATTTTATGCTTATGATATAGTCCCTTCCTTTTGGTCAACATTATTAGGAATGTTTAAGACTGGTAAGGTGAAAGTTATAGATGCTGTTGCTGATGAAATAGCTGATGGCAAGGATGATTTAACAGAATGGTTTGGTGAAAACATAAAGAAATCTGCGGATGATGCAGGCAGAGCGTATGTTATCCAAGCTAAACAAGATGGTACAGTCCTTCAAAACTATCAAGATATAGCTAATTTGGTCGTGCAAAATAATCAATATAAAGAATCTGAAAAAGATAGGTTCCTATCAAGAGCTGACCCGTGGATTATTGCAACAGGAAAGGCCTTGAATGCAACGATAGTAACGCAAGAGGTTTTATCGGGGAAAGGGACAAGAAAGGTAAAGATTCCAGATATATGCCAACAGGTTGGTGTAAAATATGTTAATTTGTACGAAATGATGAGAGCTGTAGGGATAAAAATATAACGTGATTATATGAAAAACGAGGAAAGGCACGCAGTAGATGGCAAAAAAGAAACTGACAATAGAAGAAAAATTACAAGCGGCACTGGTGCCGGCAGAGGAACAGCCATATAAGGTGCCGGAGAATTGGTGCTGGGTGAGATTGGGGAGTATATCTACAAATCAATATGGATACTCTGCAAAGGCTATCTATGACAGCAATTACCCTAGAATGCTTAGAATTACCGATATTAAAGAAGATGGCGTGGATTGGAAGTCAGTTCCAAACTGTGTTATAGATGATGAGACTAAAGAAAAGTATCTTTTGCAGACAGATGATATTGTTGTTGCTAGGACTGGTGCTACAACAGGAAAAAGTTATTTGCTGGTGAATCCAGATAATGCAGTATTTGCTTCATATCTGATTCGTTTGAGGATAACGCGAGAAGTTTTGCCATCATACATTTATTTGTTTCTTCAATCTTCTCTGTATTGGAATCAGATAACGGATTTGGCAGCTGGTATTGCGCAACCGGGAGTTAATTCCTCTAAATTGTTGACATTGATGGTTCCCTTGCCAGAGAAAGGTGAGCAATCCCGCATAGTCGCTCGTATCGAATCCCTTTTCGCCAAGCTGGACGAAGCTAAGGAAAAAATACAGGAAGTTCTCGATGGAGCCGACCTGCGTCGTGCCGCTATTCTTCATCAGGCTTTCACAGGCAAGCTGACGGAGAAGTGGAGAAGGGAAAATGGTGTAAGTGATGATAGCAGAGAAACATCTAATGTTAAAAGTATTTGTAATTCCTTGAAGTATGGAACGGCAAAAAAATCAGTTCAAGATGGTGACGTAGCTGTTTTACGAATGGGAAATTTGCAGAATGGGGAGATAGATTGGGGTTCGTTGGTTTATTCGAATGACCAAGATGATATAGAAAAGTATTCATTAAAAGATGGCGATGTTCTATTTAATAGAACAAACAGTGCAGAATTAGTGGGGAAAACATCCATATATCGAGGAGAAAGGCCTGCTATATATGCTGGCTATTTGATAAAGTTGGATTATAAGCGCGATAAAATAATTGGTGATTTTTTTAACTATATGTTAAATAGTCCAAAAGCCAAAGAGTATTGTAATAAGGTTAAGACAGATGGCGTAAATCAATCTAACATTAATGCAAAAAAAATAGGTGCATTTGAATTTGATGTGCCGACAATCCTTGAGCAACAAGAAATCGTCCGACTGTTGGACAACCTGCTCTCCCGCGAACAATCCACCGTCACAGCCTGCGAAGAAGCCCTGACCACCATTGACACCCTCAAAAAATCCATCCTCGCCCGTGCCTTCCGTGGTGAGCTGGGCACAAACGACCCCTCCGACCCCAGTGCCAAGGAACTGTTGCGGGAAATTCTGTCAGCGTAATTCAGTGATAGTAGTAGCCTAAAATTTCACATAACATACATCTTGAAGTGTTTTGGCGGCTGTGATATACTTTTTATAAGCGACAAACCCGATTTGTCAAAGAGGTACAAAAAGGAACCCCCCGGGAGGAATGCGACTCCAACCGGGGGGTTCTTGCATAATTAGCGGTTATGCCAGACCGAGCCTATGTTACCCAAAGATTAATGTGATTAACAAGTCTAGGCATTTAGCGAGGTAATATGCGACAACACTCGCAGCGACTGAAACCACAAAGTCCCGAAATGTCAAATTGGCACCCCCTTCCTGTTACCAGTATGGGGTGGGCAACATATCTAGTATAGCATAATCAAATATTACAGAAAAGCCCATGAACTTGTGCGTTCAGGGCTTTAGATGTGGAAAGGAAGTAGCATTGACACTCCCTATGGATAAATTATCATAAAGTAATGGACTTACGCCGCCAACCGGCTGTGCAGTATGGCAGGCTTTCCTTGCGGGTTAGTTTCGTGCGTGTTGCCGGACTGTTTATCGGCAAGCAGCATTTTGTATTTCCGCAGGCGCATGTCCTGGGCAATGGTGTAGGCGGCGAGGCAGACCACCAAAACAATCAGGATAATGTTCATAATTACTTCGTAATGAATGATTGCGTTCGTCATAGTGATACCTCCGTAAAATGATATGGGGAAAGGATAATCCCTGTATTATTGCATTATATCTTTGTAATCATATACGATTGGGAAATTTTTTTATTACAGACTAGGGGAAAATCATACGCGGATTTTTTTGAGGAACTGGCTGTCAACGCTGTCACTTGGCCGGATATCGTAGCCAAGCTTGGCCATTTCCTGCAATTTGATCAAGGTCAGATTGATGTTGCAGTTCATCTTTTGGGCCAGCGTGAATTCGTCGCAGCCTTCCTTTAGCTCGGCGTAAACCGCATCCGTATCCATCAGCAGGTGGGCGGCAAAGGCGTTGGCTTCGTATTCGGTGCGGCTGTTCAGGCGGAAAAGTTCGAATTCGTGCATCTGCTGTTGTTTGGCAATGTCACGATGCAGCTGGTCATGGCCGATTTCGTGCGCCAGAACCATGTTCTGCCAAATATCATCCAAATTGGTGTTGAGGAAAATAAAGCGGTGTCGCCATTGGCAGAAGTACATACCCAAAAGTTTCGAGAAGTTTTCATTATAAAGAACCTTGATGTTGAGTTCCTTGGCTACCTGTCGCATATCCCGGCGGCCAACCTGCCGGATGATTTCCTGGGCACGTTTATGGCACTGTTCTGAATCCAAGGCATTCACTCCTTAGTGTTTTTTCGGTACTTCCGGTTTTCCTTTTTTGCCAGCCAGTAAGCCTCCTGCAGGGATTGCATCACGGCATCGCGGTCTTCTTCGCTGAGCTCGCCCCCTGCAAAGAGCCCGGATAATTCATTGACCAGCATGGTGGCCTGTTTCATGCCTGTGCGGCCGTACTTTTCTCTAGCCTGACTCAAAAAGTCTTCATTTTCGGTGTAGAGGTAGTTGGTGTCTACACCAAACAGCTCGGCCAGCTTGGCATAACGCTCTCTGGTTTTGGGATAGCGCCCGTCACGCTCGTAGGAAACATAGGTACGGCGGGTGACGCCAATGGCTTTGGCTGCGGCCTCCTGGCTTAATCCTTTCTGATTGCGCAACTGGCGCAATTTTTCGGCGAAGTTCATAGTGCTCAAACTCCTTTTGTGATATCTGTGTAACTGAATTACTCAAAGTGTAACACAGTAAAACGAAGAAAGCAAGCAGAAAATATTTTTTACAGGATGGCAGGAATTTTTCTGTTTATGGCGAATTATATCTAATATGCGATTGTGAAGGAGGTGTTAATGATGGCAGATTGTATTTTTTGCAAGATTGCAGGCAAGGAAATTCCGTCCACGGTAGTCTATGAAGACGAAACGGTGCTGGCGTTTAAGGATTTGGAACCGCAGGCCCCTGTGCATGTACTCGTGATTCCGAAAAAACATGTGGAAAGTGTAGCCGCATTAAAGGCTGAGGACAAGGAATTGGCAGCGCATATTTTGGTCGATGTGATTCCGCAGATTGCACGCGATTTGGGTGTAGCAGAATCCGGTTTCCGCGTGGTTGCCAATACCGGCGACGAAGGCGGCCAGACCGTGAAACATCTGCATTTCCATCTCTTAGGCGGTCGCTCCATGCAATGGCCCCCAGGCTAACGATTTGTGCGGATTTGTGTTGACAGGCTCGCCATCTCTATTGTATAATATCGTGGTGTAGTTTTAGAAACACAAACTCCCATGTTAAGTGGAGGGGGGGAAAAATAGATGGCAAACGAAATTAAAGTTGGTAAAAACGAATCAATCGATAGTGCTCTCCGCCGCTTCAAGCGTATGTCCCAGAAAGCTGGCACGCTGGCTGAAGTGAGAAAACGTGAACATTACGAGAAACCGAGCGTTCGCCGCAAGAAGAAATCTGAAGCAGCTCGTAAACGCAAGTTCAGATAATTTGCGCGAGACACCTGCAGATCGTAAGATTTTCAGGTGTCTTTTTGTTATATGGATTTATAATGGAGGAAGAAGACATGTCGTTAAAAGAACAGCTTACCGCAGATATGAAAGAAGCCATGAAGAACAAGGAAAAGGAACGTCTGGCCGTTATCCGTATGGTGCGCGGTGCTATCCGTCAGCAGGAAATCGACGGGCAGAAGGAACTCGGCGAGGAAGATGTAATCGCGGTTATCAGCAAGGAAGTAAAGATGCGCCGTGATTCCATCGAGGAATTCCAGAAGGGCGGCCGTGAGGATTTGGTCGAAAAGACGCAGGCGGAAATCGACGTGCTCCTGCCTTATCTGCCGGCACAGCTTTCCGAAGACGAAGTGCGTGAACTGGTCAAGGCTGCTGTGGAACAGACCGGAGCTGCTACGCCGAAGGATATGGGCAAGGTTATGGGCGTGCTCATGCCGAAGGTTAAGGGGCGCGCTGATGGGAAGATGGTTAATACAATTGTGAAGAGCTTCCTGCAGGGTTAACATCATAGTACTAAGGCGCCCGCGGGAGCTGGTAATATTTTTCTTCGCTTAGACAGGCTTGTCAAACGCTGCGAAAAACATCACCAGCTCCCCGCGGGCTTAGGTTGTATGTTACATAGATGTGTCAAGGCGCCCGTGGGGGGCTGGCAGTATTTTTCCTCCGCTGAGACAGGCTTGTCAAACGCTACGGAAAAACACCGCCAGCCCCCACGGGCTTAGTACGATACGATTGCTCCGCTAAGACAGGCTTGTCAAACGCTACGAAAAACATCACCGGCTCAGCGTGGGCTTAGGTTGTACGTTACATAGATGTGATAAGGCGCTCATGTAGGCTGGCAATGTTTTTCCTCCGCCATAGACAAGCTTGTCAAAAGCTGCGGAAAAACATCACCAACCTCCATGAGCTTAGTACGATGTAGTCTTAGACAGACTTGTTAGGCAGGATTTTTTGCGGAGAATGTGGAAATATTTCCTAAGGGGGTGAAGCTATGGATGTGGCGATTAATATGCCGGTGCTGCAGATGCTTTTGCTGGTGATTATGTTTTTGGCCATTATGGTGGAGATTAAGACTGGCGGCATGGGCGCGGGCATTTTGTTGGGGCTGGTGGCTGCTGGTGTCTTTTGGGGCAGTCAGTATGTGAAAGGTTTGGTTTCACTTTATCAGATTGCCATTTTTATGGGCGGTATTATCTGTATTATCGTGGAAATGTTGCTGCCAACAGTGGGCCTCTTAGCCGGACTGGGTGTAGCAGCGATGCTCTACAGTGTGGTATTGGCTTTGGGCGGCGACATTCATGCGCTTTATGCCATGCTGATTTCCTTTGTGGCGGCGATTGTGATTTTTGCCTTGATTGTGAAACGCCTGCCATCGAGTAAGCTTTGGAATAAAGTGGTGCTCAAAGATGAATCGCGTTCGGAACGCGGGTTTGTCAGTGCGGCACCGCGGGAGTCTCTGCTGGGGGCTGTTGGCGAAGTGCTCACGGAGCTTCGTCCTTCTGGCAGCGTGCGGCTGAATGGCAAGCCTGTGGATGTGGTATCTGAAGGTGCTTTCGTGCCGAAAGGTGCACAGGTTCAAGTTGTGGCAGTTGAAGGCAACCGGGTAGTTGTACGACAAGTTTAAGGAGGTTTTGCGTTTATGGGTGGTTTGATTGGAACAGGTTTTCTGTTAGTCTTGATTATTGCGTTTGTCATGGTGTTCCTGCATTTTGTCCCTATCGGACTCTGGATTTCTGCATTGGCAGCTAATGTGCGGGTGGGCATTATGACGCTCGTAGGTATGCGTATGCGCCGTGTACCGCCAAATAAGATTATCCTGCCGCTGATTAAGGCTAATAAAGCTGGTCTTGATGTGGCCGTTAATCAGCTCGAAGCGCATTATCTTGCGGGGGGGAACGTGGATAAGGTCGTGGATGCTCTTATCGCGGCTCATCGTGCACAGATTCCTCTGCCCTTTGAACGCTCAGCGGCTATCGATCTGGCAGGTCGTGATGTGCTCGAAGCGGTGCAGATGAGCGTTAATCCGAAGGTGATTGAAACGCCGGTGGTTTCGGCAGTGGCCAAAAACGGCATTGAACTCAAAATCAAGGCGCGTGTGACCGTGCGTGCCAATATTGACCGTTTGGTTGGTGGTGCAGGGGAACCCACGATTATTGCCCGTGTCGGTGAAGGTATCGTCACGACGGTTGGTTCTTCCGAAAGCCATAATGATGTGCTGGCCAATCCGGACGATATTTCCAAAACCGTATTGGGCAAGGGACTTGATGCCGGTACGGCCTTTGAAATTCTCTCCATTGATATCGCCGATGTGGATGTAGGGCGTAATATCGGTGCGGAACTGCAGACCGACCAGGCTGAAGCCGACAAGCGTATAGCCCAGGCCAAAGCCGAAGAACGCCGTGCAATGGCTGTGGCCAAAGAGCAGGAAATGAAGGCTTACACGCAGGAAATGGAAGCCAAGGTCGTCGAAGCACAGGCGGAAGTTCCGCACGCTATGGCACAGGCTTTGCGAGAAGGCAAGCTGGGGGTTATGGATTACTATAACCTCAACAATGTGCAGGCGGATACGGATATGCGCAATGCCATCAGCACGAGCAGTGCGGGCAGTAAATTGCAGGCGCCGGCGGCACCGGTAAAATAAGGGGGGATTCCCATGGACTCCTTTTGGGTCATCGTCCTCTTTATTCTCTTTGCCATTTTCTCTGACCGCAAGGATAAGAAAAAGCCGGTTCCCAAACGCCGTATACCGGATTTTCCTCAGCGTCCGTTGCCGGACATTCCGCAGCCTAAGCGGGAACGCAGGAAAATCGAAATCCCGGAACTGCGGGGGGCTCCGCCTCTGCCGGATATTCAGACAACCGCAGAAGTGGAAACACAAGATGCGATTCGCGCACAGCAGGAACGCTATCAGGAAATGCTACGCCGCAAGAAAAAGCAGCGGGAACAGGC
>CADBYQ010000010.1 GCA_902798865.1 Pseudoselenomonas ruminantium
TGATTGAAAGAAAATTGGCGGAATAAGCCCCGGCCACTATTAGTGCAAAGTGGCCACTGGCTTAACGCACCAGTGGCCACTCAGCAACGCAAACCGCATAATATTTGTTGTGGGAAAACAAATTGCATATTTCTACCACAAAGAGTATAATATAAACTGTAGTTGATACTTCTTGAAAGGATACAAACTATGCCAACAAAAAAGGGAATAGTCACCACAAATGAAACAGAATATGTTTATCAGAATCTCGATTTTGAAACACCAACAAAATTTGCCAATGAACTCATGTTCGCTAAGCATTCGATGAAAGAAAACGAGATGAAAATCTGGCTTCTTACTATGGCATCCCTAGCCAAAGAACAGACTATCGACAATAACGTATTCTATGAATACAACATTTCTGTCCTGGCGGATAAGCTTTGTATCAACAAAGACAAAGGATGGAGGAACATCATCCGCGAGGCAATCGACCATGTTTCCGATAAAAGTCTCAAAATCGTCAAACGTTACTCCAGTGAAGAAGATAAACACAACTGGTTAAAAATACCTTTATATAATTCAATTGAGTACAATGATTTCAATGATACGGTTTCTGTTACGATAAACCAAAAGATGCTGCCCTATCTACAGGATTTCACCGAGAAATTTACAGAAGTAGATATTGATGAAATGTTGGCTATTCGCGGAATTACCCAGCTAAAGGTTTTTATGGTCGTAAAAGAACTTCTTGCTGAAGGGACGTATACCATAAGCATAGAGCGGTTCAAGGAACGTTTAAATATGCCTGTTACGGCTTATAGCAACTTCCGTGATTTCCAACGTGATGTTCTCAAAAAAGCAGAACAACAAATTCGCAAGAATACGTCACTGAAACAATTTCATTTTTCCCATGATGGCAAAGGACGCAGGGCTGCAACAGCTATCACAATTCATTTATCGGATGTAAAAGGCAATATCCTGCCAGCACCCAAGAAGGTAATAACAACAGAAGAAAAAATTGAAAATCTTGATGCCGAACATTTACGGTTATTTGATGAATTCTTATCTTTTGGAATCAAGCCGGAGTCAACTTGCTTGGAAATCATCAATGCCTACAGTATTGACGTGTTAAAGAGCAATCTTGCTTATTACAAAGAACAGCTCAAAAAACGCAAGCCGGAACAGGAACCGCTCAGTGCGGGCTATCTGATTACCTGTGTGAAAAAAGATTATGCCAAATCCCGTCGCAAATCCTGGTTGCGTAAAGCCAATACCAACGGTACTGTGGAAGCAGAATTACAAAAGACCGATATGCAATTAGAGGATGTTTATAAAACTTGCAAAAATAATGCAGGTGTCTTAATCAAAAAAGGCAATATGAAGAAACTTCTGGAGATTTTCGACGTTGCTGCTATATCAATGAAAAACATGGCTGCTAATATGGGAATGTCCTATGATGAAGGAGAAGCACGAGTTAAAATTCAGAAACGTGACCTTCGGAATAAAGAAACGATGCTTTTCCGGGAACATCTTGCACAGCGTTTGATGTCCGGTTATATAAATATGGATAGCATGATATAGTCGAATACTCTTACGTTAATTTAGGAAAGAGAATATTGGTGCTTAAAAAAATTCGCCGAGCGAATACTTTAGCTGGTTAAAGTATTCGCTCGGCGAATTTTTCTTGACGCTGTATCTCCGTAACGATATAGTGTTGATAAAGGGGGCGAGTAGATGGATATAGAAAACATGGCACGATATTGGTCGCGTTAAGGTCTAACTTTATGGGGTCACTACCAAAAAGTGCAACGTTGGACTTTTTGGTATATGAAAAAAGAGAGGCAAGCCTAATCGCTATGGCCCTTTTTTTGTCAAAAATTCAGCCGTAAAGGTGTACCTTCTGACCCAGCAGTTGACCAGTCAGAACACCTAACGGAGGTATTGCTTGGGTGCCGGAGGAGGTAACCGAGAAGGAAGTGACCGTAGATGCGGCAGGGAAGGTCACTGAGGAAAGTGAACCTGTAGCCGTACCTTTCATGCCTGAACATGAGGAAACTCCTACGGTTGCCGGGAAAACAGATTCAGTGGAAGAAGTCGCGCCTATTGCTGTCAATGAAACAGTAGAAAAGCCCTCCAGACCTATCACTACCGAAGATTTCAGCCATCTGGATTTTGCGGCAGATATGTCTACCACTTCCGGCAAGCGCAAGGTTTTTGCGCGCAACATGGCCGCCATCCGCACAGTGAAACGCTTGGAGGACGAAGAACGGGAGGCCACGCCGGAAGAACTCAAGGTCTTAAAGAGTTTTTCTGGCTTTGGTGGTCTGCCAGAGGCCTTTGACCAGTATAATACGGCTTCGAATCTTCCTTCCTGCCTGATACTTATGCCGACCGGTGAATGAATACGGGCCTGTTGCGTGTAATTGGGATAGAAAAAACCGCTGAATTGACGGGGCTCCACAATGCCCCGTTAATTCAGCGGTTTTTCGATTTTCTGGTGACCCTTTTGGAGGTCACAAAAGCAGGTATTCCGTTTTATCAGCGGACAAACACATTACGGCAAATAGCATCGCCAAGGGTTTCTGCCCAAATGTAGTTGTTGCTGAATTTACCGGCGCTGCGTGCATCTTCGTCTTCTTCAACAGCTTCGCCGTTCATGATGTAGACATAGCCATCTTTGGTGTTCGGACGAATGGCCAGCATGGAGAGCAGACCGAAAGCTTCACCGGTGTGTCCTACCAGGTCGATTTCCGTATCTTTGCAGAAGCGGGCTGTGCTCTTGCCGTCCATCTGGTAAATGCCCAAACCATAGGAGAGAATCGTGCCGCCATAGGTGTTGCCGTTCTTGGCTTTGTCGTCATAAATCCATTCGCGGCCCAGCATGGTCTTAACCGAAGCCGGGGAGAGAATTTGTTTGCCTTTGTAAGTGCCATCGTTAAGCAGCATGGAAAGCGCATGAGAAAGTTCCTAACAGGAAATTCGCAGACCGCCTGCCGGGGAAAATACCGTAGCATTGGTGCCGGGAACATAATCCTTCAGGCTGTAGGTGTCCTGGAAGTTTTCGGCATAAGGGTTCTGCAGGGCAACGGTATCTTTGGACGGCTGTCCCTGTGGATAGCCATCATGCGTAGCGCGCCATGGACCTTTTTCATTCCAGATGCCAGATGCGTCTTTTTTCTGATAAACTGCACCGAGTTTCGTAAATTCCTTCTTGCTGAAATTACTGGGCAGATAATCCGCTTTTATATCCAGCTGTTTTAAGATATGGTTCTTTTGATACTGGTCAAAGCGTTCGCCTGTAACTTTTTCGATGATGGTTCCTAAAAGGCCGTAATTCAGATTGCTGTAGGCAAAGAATTTGCCCGGTTCCTGACCGGCAGGTGCAAAATGTGCGCCATCTTCGTAGAACTTGCCGTCTTTGCGGAAGAATTCTTGCAGCCCCATCTGTGGTGGAATGCTGTAAATCTTGCCATCACGCAAAGAGGATTGGTGAGACGCCAGCATTCTCACGGTAATGGGCGTATCCGGGGAATTGGGGTTTCTGAGCGTGAAGCCCAAATATTTGCTCACATCGTCATCCAGGTTAAGTTTTCCCTGTTCGGCTAACTGCATAATCGTGAACACGGTAAACATCTTGGAGACGGAAGCTACGCGAAAACGACTTTCGCGGGTAAAGGGGTGATTTTTTTGTGGATTTTGGCTGTCGATAATAGATGAACTTTGAAAGCTGCTGTAAACTTCCTTGCCATCCTTAAAGGCGATTACTCCCAGCCCGGGAACTTTGGTTCCGGTATCCCCAACCATTTGGGCAAGCTCGTTGTCCAAATCGGCCTTGCTTTCCTTACTCATAGCCAGACAGCTGTTCATGAGCAGGCAAAACATCGCCAGTACAATCGCGGTGATTCTTTTCTTCATCCCATTCAACTCCTTTTGCGATTTTCATGCAAACGGCATTGTGCCTTGATATGATTCTTTTATAATAGATGTTTTTTCTGAAAAGTCAATACAGGATGCGTAGCAACCTAAGGAGGTTTTACTATGAACACTTAACGAGCACAAGCCGAAGGCGCAGCGAGAGTTTTGTGTTCGTGTAAGGGTGTGTGGACACCGTAAGGTGTCCAGTAAGTTTGCTATGTAATAACGAACGATTTATGAGGTCACAAAAGGACTTGTCTAATATTGGGCGAAATAAAATAATTAGTAAATTTGTTTATTGTTTCGACGTGTTTAGGAATGTCGTGGGGAGGGGATGAATATGAGTTTTGCGGGGATTTTGCTTTTATTGGGCTTTGTGCTATTTGCTATATTTATGGTAAAGCGCCTTTTGCCCACTTTATTTGCGGCGTGCCCTTTTTTGACTGGTTAGGCAATATCGTCGTGAAAGGTTCTTTTCGCCTGAGTGCGCCTATCGTGCTGGTGGTCTTTGGTGCCATGTTTGCCAAGGTGATTCAGAAGACGAATATTTCCGATGCCATCATCAAAAAAGCTGCCGAGCTTTCCGGGGATAAGCCTATCGCTTTAGCGACTTTGATGACGGCGGCTACGGCGTTTGTCTTTTTAGGGATGAGCGGTTTGGGGGCAATCATCATGATTGGTTCCATTGCCATTCCCATTATGACCAGCGCAGGCGTGGAGCCGATAGATGCCGTTATCCTGATCCTGCTGGGCATGACGACCGGCAGTGCCCTGAACTTTGCCGGGGCGGCGGCAGGCATTGGGATTTTTGGCGCTGATGCGGTGTTGAAATACTTTATTCCTGCGGCGTTTATTTCTCTGACGGTGACCATAGCATATATTATCATCAATATTCCGCGGGGGGATAATGCCGGTGGCTCATTTTGGGCCTTGTTGCGTGGCTTTATTGGAGGACTTCTTTCGGTACCGTTCAGCCTTGTGAAAACTTTGGGGAATTTACTGAATCAAAAACCGGGAACGCTGGTCAAGAAAAAACAGACGCTTCCCAATGCCGCTTTGGTTACGCCTATTCTGCCGCTGGCGGTTATTGCGCTGATTAACTTCACTGTGGGGCTGGGCAATTCCGCCGAGGGAAAGGTTGACCCGGTGGCGGCGGCGGTCTTGGGCTTTTTACTTGCCTCGGCTTATGCGGCGCTGCTGGTTCGTCCTTCACAGGCGATTAACCTGTTCACGGGTTCCCTGGTGGATGGCATCAAGGATGTGGCAGGGGTCTTGTTCCTGTTTATGGGGATTGGCATGCTGGTGACAGCAACCACCCAACAGGCCGCCGTAGAAATCTTAAATCCCTTGATGATTGCGATTATGCCATCTTCCTTCTATGGTGTGCTGATTTTCTTTACGCTGCTCGCGCCGGCGGCGCTCTACCGTGGTCCTTTCAATATGTATGGCATGGGGACAGGGATTGCGACCATCCTGACGAATCTGAACTTCCTGCCGGCATCCGCTTTGTATGGTATGTTTTCGGGCGTAGGTTATCTGCAGGGAATTGCCGACCCCACCAACTCGCATAATACCTGGCTGGCCGGTTTTGCCGGTGTGGATGCCACCGCCGTGATGAAAAAGGTTCTGCCCTACGCCTGGGCAGCCTGTGTCATGATGATGATTTTTGTAGCAATCTTGCAGTGAGGTGGGATTATGAGACAAGTACGAATTGGCATTGACGTAGGCGGCACGTTCACCGATGCCGTGGCTATTGACAGTGCCACCTACGAAATCATTGCCCAGGAAAAAATCCCCACCACCCATGATGCCAAAGAGGGTGTAGCTGAGGGCATTGTTAAAGTCCTGCAAAATATATTGCAAAAGAATGGCATTGCGCCCGAAGAAGTGGTATTTATCGCCCATGGAACCACGCAGGCAACCAATGCTCTGTTGGAAGGCGATGTGGCCTGCACCGGGATTTTGGCCATGGGCAGTGGCTTGGAAGCCGGCCGGGCAAAGAACGTCAGCAATATCGGCAATATCCCGCTGGCTTTGGGTAAGGAACTGAAAACCGTCTATTCCTTTGTGGAAACGGCAGATGCCAAGGCATCCGAACAGGAAATTGCCGGCAAGATAAAAGAACTGAAAGATGCCGGCGCAGAGGTTATTGTAGCTACCGAGGCTTATAGTGTGGATGACCCTGCCAACGAAAGTTTTGTGGTGAATATGGCGCGGAACATGGGAATGTATGCTACGGGTGGGCATGAGGTTTCCAAACTCTACGGGCTGAAAGTCCGGACCAGAACGGCTGTGGTAAACGGCAGCCTGATTCCGCGCATGATGGAAACGGCGGATATGACGGAGGCCTGCGTCAAGCGTTCAGGAATTCCGGCCTCTCTGATGATTATGCGCTGTGATGGCGGCGTCATGACCGTTGATGAAGTGCGGCGGCGTCCGATATTAACCATGCTTTCGGGGCTGGCTGCCGGCGTGGCAGGTGTCCTGATGTACGAAAAACTCTCGGACGGAATCTTTTTGGAGGCAGGAGGCACGTCCACGGATATTTCCGTCGTGAAGGACGGACGTGTTATGGTGCGCTATGGTGAAATCGGCGGCCATAAAACCTATCTTTCCTCACTCGATGTGCGGACGTTGGGCGTAGCCGGCGGCAGTATGATTCGCGTGGAGGACGGAAAGATAACGGATGTAGGCCCGCGCAGTGCGCATATTGCGGGCCTGCCCTATGAAATTTTCTCGCCAAAACTGGAATCGCCACGTTTGGAACTGGTGGCACCACTGAAAGATGATGAGCGTTCCTTCGCCGTTGTCACCGGCGCAGACGGACGCAAGGTTTCCCTGACTCTTGCTGGAGCCGCCAACCTTTTGGGCAGTGTGCCTGAGGGAGATTATGCGTACAGCAGCGAAAAGGAAAATGTCCGCGCAGCCTGGCAGGCGCTGGGGGATGTTTTGGGCATTACCGCCGAGGAAGCGGCCAGAGCTGCCATGGATAAGGCAGCCGAAAAAATTGGGGCGATAGTAAAGCGGCTCATTGATGAATACCATCTTTCGCCGGAACTATTGTGCCTGGCTGGTGGCGGCGGCAGCGGCGGTGTCGTAGTCCCCTATCTGGGTAAAAAAATGAATGTCCAGTGGAAGATTGTGAAAAACGCCCCCATCATTTCCACTATCGGCGTGGCTATGGCCATGGTGCGCGAAGTGGTGGAACGCACGGTCACGAATCCCACCGAGGGCGATATGAAGGCTATCCGTCACGAAGCCTTGGAGCAGGTCATGAAATCCGGGGCGGCAGAAGCCACGGTCGAAATCGCTATCGAATATGATAAGAAAACCAACATTTTAAGGGCCACGGCAACAGGTGCTACTGAGCTCAAAATGGGTGATGTAGCGGCAAAGGCGTTATCTGCTGAAGAAATCCGGCAGGTCGCGCTAAATTCGCTCAAACTGCCGGATAAGGATGTAACGGAAGTCGCTGCCGCCGGCAAATGGCATGTTTTTGACGGGCGCAGTTGTAAAAAATTCCTGGGGCTGTTCCCCAGCGAGAAACACATGGTAAGAGTCATTGATCGAAACGGTGTAGTTACTTTGCAGCGGGAAGGCGTGGGCGTAATCGTCACCAATAAGGTTAAATTGAAAACGGATTTAGAAACACTGTTTGAGGAAACCGCCACTTATGGCACCGTGGGTGAAGAACTGCCCCTGCTGTTTGCCTATTACGGCGAAAAACAGCTGGATTTGTCAGGGCTGACCGCGCGGGAGCAAATGCTTTCGGTGCTCGAAGCCGAGCTGGATGTTCTTTCCGCAGAGGAACCGGTTATCCTGCTGGCAGCAAGATAACAACAGAGTGGTGGTTATGAGCAGTGTGCGAAGCCTTATCTCCTTGATTTTCGTTGACCTTTTGGAAACGGTGTAATATAATATGTTACAATTATTATACATATGTCGATGTAATGTTAATAGATACAACGAATATTCAGGAGGATTTTCCATGCAATTCTCGTTTCGTCTGCCGGTAGCAACGCACATCCTGCTTTGTATCGAGCGGTTCAAGGATGAGTACAAGACCACATCCACCTTTTTGGCCAGCAGTGTCAATGTGAACCCAGTCATTATCCGGAAAACACTCGGTCAGCTCAAAGCCGCCGGTCTGGTGGAAGTGGCAGCAGGGGTCGGTGGAGCAAAACTAACCAAAAGCCCGGAAGACATCACTTTGTGGGATGTCTTCCGGGCTGTGGAAGAGGATGAAGACTTATTCCATTTTCAGGAGAACCCCAATCCCAAATGCCCGGTGGGCAGAAATATCCATGGGGTACTTGGTGACAGACTGGAAGAGGTAAGGCAGCATATGCTGGCCGATTTCAAGAAAGTCACCCTTGCTGATTTACTGGAGTCAATCGCGACGAAAGAAGCGGCTGAGTGAGAAAATGCATGATATCTGGAATCCATGGCATGGCTGCAGGAAAATCAGTCCCGGCTGTGCCAAAAGGGGAAAAGATGGTGCGGACATTTACCGGACAGAGAATTTTAACTATCCCCTGCAGAAAGACCGCTATGGCGGTTATAAGGTAAAAAGTGGCGAGCTTATCCGAGTGTGCATGACTTCGGATTTTTTTCTGGAAGAAGCTGATAAATGGCGGGATGAGGCATGGGAAATCATGCGGCAGAGGTCGGATGTCATTTTCTACCTGCTCACCAAGCGGCCGGAACGGGTGGCTGCCTGTCTGCCTCAGGATTTTGGCAGCGGCTGGGAGAATATCTGGTTCAATGTTACCTGCGAGAATCAGAAAATGGCAGACAGACGACTGCCGCTGCTTAGGGATTTGCCATTCAAGCACAAAGGCGTTATGTGTGCTCCACTGATTGGTGCCGTAAGCCTGAAGCCCTATCTGGAGGAGGGCTTCATCGAGCAGGTTATCTGCGGTGGTGAGAACTATGAAGGGGCAAGGCCTTGCAACTATGATTGGGTCCTGGCCCTGCATAAAGAATGCCGGGAAACCAATGTATCCTTTTCCTTTATCGAAATCGGTTCGCATTTCGTTAAAGATGGCAAGCACTATCGCTTGAGCAGCAAGCAGAAGCAGGCGGAACAGGCATTTAAGGCAGGTTTAAATTTTCAGGGCAAGCCGATGCATTTTGACCTGCGATATGCCATTGGAATTCCTGTAAGGTCAGCTGATTGCTATAGAGCTGTATATGACGGACCTCATTGCCATGCCTGTGGCAGTCGCTTGATATGCAATGGATGCAGCCACTGCGGTAAGTGCGGAAGCTAATATAAGAAAGAGATAGCTATACGAATCGACTTCTAATACAAATTCATCTGCCTGGTTTGTCATAGTTATTGACATATGCCAAAAAAGAACTATAATAGGAACTATAATTTTGTATTATAGTTTAGGAGGCTGGAACAATGGCAGAAGAATGTAATCACGATTGTAGTTCCTGCGGAACCACCTGCGGTGATGACACCCGCAAACAAGATTTACACGAAAAGCCCCATGAACTCAGTAACATCCGTCATGTAGTTGCTGTAGTCAGCGGCAAGGGGGGGGTAGGCAAGTCTTTAGTAACGGGGCTCATGTCCGTAGCCATGGCTCGTAAGGGTTGCCATGTAGGTATTATGGATGCCGACATCACCGGTCCTTCTATTCCCAAGATGTTTGGGGTAGACGAAGAAATCCGGGGCAATCAGAATGGTGCTTATCCCGTATCCACGGCTGGCGGCATCGATATTGTCAGCATGAATCTGCTACTGGATAACAATACCGACCCGGTTGTTTGGCGTGGACCCATCATCAGCGGCGTGGTCAAGCAGTTCTGGCATGACTTCATCTGGAACGACATTGACTATATGTTCATCGATATGCCGCCGGGAACCGGTGATGTTCCTTTGACGGTTATGCAGTCCATCCAATTGGACGGCATCATCATCGTGACCAGCCCCCAGGAACTGGTTTCCATGATTGTGGAAAAGGCGGTGAAAATGGCCGCTGCCATGCATGTTCCCATCCTTGGTATCGTGGAGAACATGAGTTACTTTGAATGCCCCGACTGCGGCGGCAAGCACGAAATCTTCGGCCACAGCCATTTGGAAGAGATTGCCCAGCAGTACGGCCTTGACATCCTTGGCCGCATCCCCATGCAGCCAAAACTTGCCGCTGACTGTGATGCCGGGCAGATTGAAGCCACGGAAAATATCTATTTGCAAGATGCTGCCGAAAAGCTGCTGAAAATTGATGATTAAATTGACATATGTCAAAAACATGATAAAATATGATTAAGGCATATGTCAAAAATGGAGGTTGATGATGAGCAGGCCAACGAAAAAACGCCGGGTAAGTGCTCTTCCTCCCTGTACGCGTTTTATGCCGCAGGAGAGGGAAGATGCTCCAGAGGTCAATATTTCTCTGGAGGAATATGAGTGCATCCGTCTCTTGGATTATGTAGGCATGACCCAGGAAGAATGTGCTCAGCAGATGGGGGTGGCCCGCACTACCGTGCAGGCTTTGTATCTGTCGGCCCGCAAACGTATGGCTGGCTGTCTGGTAGAAGGCCGGCCTCTGGTCATCAGCGGCGGGAATTTTGAACTCTGTCCTGCTTGTCATCACAGCCCTCATCCCGTTCGCTTATCGATGCAGAAAGGAAGTAACAGCCCTATGAAACTTGCAGTTACCTATGATAACGGCCAGATTTTCCAGCATTTCGGCCATACGGAAACCTTCAAAGTTTATACTATTGAAGATAACACGATTAAGGAATCCCATATTCTCTCCAGCAACGGTGTTGGTCACGGTGCTCTGGCCACCCTCCTGCAGGAGGAAGATATCAATACCCTGATTTGCGGTGGCATTGGCGGTGGTGCTCAGAATGCCCTGGCTCAGGCAGGTATTACCTTGTACGGCGGTGTTCAGGGTGATGCAGATGCAGCAGTAAATGATTTTCTGGCAGGAAAATTGGCTTACGACCCTGCTGTTCACTGCGACCATCATGGTCACGGTCATGGCGAAGGTCATAGCTGTGGTGGTCACGGTGAAGGCCATGGCTGTGGCGGTCATGGTTGTCACTAATTATTTTCTATAAAAGACTTAAGGTGCTCGGCAAATTGCCTGGCACCTTTTTGCAAGTACTGATATTTAGGAGGGATTCATGATGAAAGCTGATTGTGCAAATTGCAAGACTCATGCCTGCTATACCAAGGGTGTAAATTGCACCGGCATAGACCGAGAAACTATTCTGGAGTCTTATAATGAGGAAGAACGCCAGATTATGAAAGCTGCCGCCTATGTGGAGGGAACCTTTTACAGCAATATCACCCGCCTGCAGGAAACGGCGGAATTTGCCAAGGCTATGGACTATAAGAAGCTGGGCATGGCCTTTTGCATTGGCCTCAACGCCGAGGCCCGTTATATTGCCCGCTACTATGAGCAACAGGGATTTGAATTCTACAGTGTCTGTTGCAAGAATTGCAGCTTCAATAAAAAAGAGCTTGACCTGAAACAGGTCAAGCCAGAGCTTACGCACGAGGCCATGTGCAATCCCAAATTCCAAGCCAAGATTCTGGCAGAAAAAGGCACGGAGCTTTTCATCTCCTGTGGCCTCTGCGTAGGCCACGATACCATCTTCAACGCCAGCTGTCCCGGTCCCGTCACCACTTTGGCGGTCAAGGACAGACTGCTGGCACATAATCCCTTGGGCGCCATCTATTCCCGTTACTGGAAAAGGAAGCTTGGAATTATGGATGAAGGGGAAGTGTAACGCTACGCTCAGTGGGGCTTATTGGAGTATGCCTGTCTGGATAAGGATTCCAAGAATGTCCGGATTGCCTATATCGGAGATAAATTTTCCATCCTGTAATTCGTAGAAATTCATGCAGCGTACCTTAAATGATTTTCCTGTAGCAGGATGCCCCATAAATTCTCCATCATGAGTCCCGGTACAATTCCAGCAAACAGCAATCTTGTTTGGCTCGATTACACAGTCAGCGAGATGCCACTGGATGTCGGAAAAGGCTGAACGCATCATCTGGACGATGAAAAGATAACCTTTTGGTCCTTTGAGTGGTTCCGGCTGTGTTGGTGCATAAAAGATAGCATCTTCAGCAATAAGTTCTGCTGCTAAAGATTCATCGGCGGTGTTAATCATCGTTTCAAATTTAGCGATAAGTTTGTGTTCATTAGACATTGAAAGCACTTCCTTTTTGTGATTTCTACTTACAGGCATATCTTAACAGGTATAAATCACCTTGTGAAATGCGATTATCGCATTATTTATGCACAAATCGTATCAATATATGTTATCATAATCTTATCGGTAACATAATGAATTCGTGATGAGGTGATAGGATGAATACCCAGCAGATTCAAAGTCTGGAAACAGAACTGGGTGCCAAGCTTTTTAACCGTACCACCCGTTCCGTATCCCTGACGCAGGTGGGATTTCAGTTTCTGCCCTTATCCCCCAGCACCTTACCCTGCCTTCTTCCCTGGATAGAATCTCCCCATGCTCCCATGGGTATCTACTATCGCCAGCAGTCCAACATCGACAAAAACTCTGCCATCTACAAATTCATCAGCATGGCCAAGGACTGTGCTGCCACAGCTTTGCCATGCAGTAAATGAGCAATAGGCAGATAGTTTTGCATAGGCTTCGCAGTTTCATGGTATAATAAAAGGAGCTTAGGAAGTAGGAGTATAGATGGATATTATTGATTTTGCCAAGGTGCGGGAGGCAAGGCTGGCGAAAGCAGCCAAGGTAAAAGCAGAACCCGGCACGCGATATACGGCTATGTTGGAAGCCCTGGATAAGGAAGAGTTGACGGCGATGGAATATATTGTCCAGAATCATGCCTTGCAGATGGCTTATAAGATAGTTGAGCATAGTCCTTTATGGGGACCTAAACAGGGCAATTTTTCGCTGCAGATTCAGTCAGCATTGGACGCTGTGGTGCCGGTACTGGGAGATTTGATTATTGCCAACAGTTATGTGGATGGGGCAGTGCGTCTGACGGGGCAGAAATTCACAGCCAATGAAGTGGGCTGGTGGGCAGCACGCCGGATGATATTGGACTATCTGTTGATTCTCATCGATGATAACAGCCGTCCTGACGATTGGTTGGACATCCGTGATAAGCAGCCATTGCAAAATGTCCTTGCTTATTTGGGATACAGGAGTGAATAAAAAAAGCCGCCGAATCGGCAGCTTTTCTAAAATTATTCTTTGATGCAGGCGAGAACTTCTTCAGCGGTCAGATTGTTGGCCAGCATATAGTTGGTCAATTCCTGATAATCGTCTTTTGCCTTTTTATCCTTCAACTCATTGAGTTTTGCTTTCAGGGCTTTTATTTCATCCTGTTTTTTAGCGATTTTTTCCGCTAAAGCACTAATTTTTTCGTCATAATTTGCTTTTCTTGCCATTTATAAAAAACCTCCTAAAAATAACACCTGCTTATTATACATAACCTTAATTATTTTTGCAAGTTATTACATAAATCATGTCGAAGGTTTAGCAGGAAAATAGTTTAGCAGGAATATCTGCAGCAGATAAAAATGGCAGAAATAAGCAACCGGAGGTGGAGAAATGAAAAGATTATTTAAACGGATTTTTTGCTTCGCTTTGGCATTTTCAGGTCTGTTTTCTTTTTGCACCTTTAGCGATGCTGCGGAAATTCCCATTGATGGTGGTTTGGATGATTTTTCCAATCCCCAAGCACCGAAGGTTATCCAATCCAATACCATCACCGAATTCTCGCTGCAATCTAAGGAAGATATGGATATCGACAGGGCAGGAACAGCAACGAGTTTTCCGGCTGGCGAGTATATTCTCAAAGCTGAACGCAAGGGCGGTAAGGCTCGATTCTATCTTATTTACGATAGTCAGGATACATCTAAGCCGTTGATATTTAAGCAGGACCTGCCTGTTGAGGCATTGGATGAACTACAGGCAATCATAAAAAAGAAAAATCTCGCCGCCATCAACGGCAGCAGTCTGCGAAATAGTGCGTTGGGAACATTGCTTATTTTCCATGTTCATTACGATAGTGGTGAACGCCTATCCGTTTATGCTGAGGGTGGAGCGGCTACTCTGCCGGATGGCTGGTGTGGTACGGAGGTATTTCTGGAATTCTTCATGGAGAAACTGCAGGCGGAAGAAATTCTGCTAGGCAAAGAGGGAAGATAGTTTTTCTGCCGTCAGGTCAGGCAAAAATCTATCCCCTTGCCTAATGCAGGAAAGTACCGATAGCCCGGTCAGCTGTTCACACATAAGCCGGTTATCTTCTTCCATAAGATTGCCTGTGTGGAAGTTATTGAACAGAATGCCCTTTAGGGGCATTTTTTTTTGTTTCATATATTCGTAAGTGAGCACTACGCCATTGATGGTGCCTAATCCGGCATCTGCTACCAAAATACTGGGCAGGTTAAACAGATGTACAATATCTTCTAACTGGATATGTTCTTCATCGACGCTTAACGGGCAGGTTATGCCGCCGCTGCCTTCAATGACGACGTAATCATGTTCCTGGCAGACCGCCTGAAAACTTTGTTTGATTACCTCCATGCGTACAGGGTTGCCTTCCATGCGGGAGGCCAAATGCGGGGATACGGCATGCTCGTAAACATAAGGGCACATGCTTTCCAGGCTTTGGGAAATGCCGGAAATTTCCCGGACAAAGAGAGCATCACCGGGAATCAGGGTGCCATCTGCACGCCGTGCATTGCCGCTCATGGCGGCTTTGTAATACGCAACGTCCAGACCTGCTTCATGCAGTGTTTTTACGATAAGGCCGGCGGCATACGTTTTGCCAACCTCTGTATTGGTTCCTGTGACAAACAGATTCTTACTCATGCACACACCTCCTTTTGAACAGCGGCGTGTTTTTCCTCTACCCAGACACCGCTTTTGTAACAACGCATGCCAATAGCTGCGGCGGCCAGACAAAGAAGAAAGTCTGGGATTATCTGCAAAACACCGCAGTAGAAGATGGCTGTCCAAAGCGGAATCGGTGCGGCAATCACATAATTGGAAATCAGATAGAACCAGCTGATGCCAATCACATAAACAAGCACCATGCCCAAAAGGTTAGCACCCAGCATATGACCATACGAAACAGCTGCGCTGCGGCGGACATAATAGCCGCAGAGCCAGGCTTGCAGGATAAAGGCCAAAAGATAGCCAAACGTGGGCTGCAACAGATAAGCCGGGCCGCCGCCGGAGGCAAACACCGGCACTCCTAATAACCCCAGCAGCACATAAGTCCCTACTGCAATGGCCCCAAGACGGGCACCGAGAACCAGACCAGCCAGCAGGGTGAACAGGAATTGCAGGGTATATACATCCGTACCCACCGGTATGCGGATAAAGGTTCCTGCGGTAATCAGGGCGATGAACAAGCCGCAAAGAACAAGCTCGCGTGTATTAAGATGTTTCATAAAATCCTCCATAATTTGCTAAAAGTAATTTGCTAAAAAAATTATTGCTGTCGAAACCATTCTTTCATAACGGCAAAGATATGAACCAATTCATCATCATTGAGTATGTAAGGCGGCATGGCGTATAGATAGGTCAGGAAAGGTCTGGCAAAGACGCCGCGTTCATAGGCAAATTGTTGATAGCCTGCCAGTGTCTTCGCCTCAGCGACTTCGATGCAGGCACAACCACCCATTATGCGAATCTCACGAATACGCGGGTCGGTAAAGCCGTTTAATTCTCTTTTGGCGATTTCTTCCATATGTTTGGCTCTGGCGGTTACATCCAACTGGTCGTACAGTTCAATAGAGGCACTCGCTGCTGCACATGCCAGTGCATTGCCCATAAAAGTGGGCCCATGCATCAAGGCTTTTTCCGGTGCATCATCATAAAAAGCAGTAAAGACTTTTTTATTGGCTACGGTAACGGCATGACCAATATGCCCACCGGTCAGCCCTTTGCCCAATACCAAAATATCCGGCAATACCACATCGGCGACAAAGCGATGACCGGTCCGTCCAAAACCTGTAGCGACCTCATCAAAGATGAGCAGAACGTCATATTGATGACAAAGTTCTCTGGCCCGCTGCAGGAAAGCAATGTCATACATACGCATGCCGCCTGCTCCCTGGAGCAAGGGTTCGACAATGAACGCATTCAGCTCGCTGCCATAACGGGCAAAGGCATCTTCCAGGGCGGAAATCGTTGTGGGAATATGCACGACATAGGGATTTTTTCCATATACCTGCAAGATGAAATGGTAATCTTCATCGTCGCCTACAGACATGGTTTTGAAGGTATCTCCATGATAGGCGTGGTCAAGTGCCAGTACCGTACGGCGGTCGTTTTCACCGGCGTTTACATAATATTGCAGGGCCATTTTCAATGCAACTTCCACGGCGACACTGCCGGAGTCGGAGAAAAAGCAATAGTCCAAGTCGCCGGGCAGCCAGTCCGCAAGTTTTTCCGCCAGTTTCTCGGCAGGCTGGTGGGTAAGGCCACCGAGCATGATGTGCGAAAACTTTGCCGCTTGCTGGCAGATGGCATCGGTGATTTGCGGCTGATGATAACCATAGATAACGCTCCACCAGGAAGATATGGAATCCAGTAGTTTTGCGTCCTTGGTGTACAGATATGGCCCCTCAGCCTTTACGATTTCATAAGGGGCTTTCATCGTTTTCATTTGCTGGTAAGGATACCATATCATTTTACGATACCCTCCCCTGAGATGATATTTTTCTGCATAAACATCGCTTCCTTTTGAAAAGTCTACATTAAGAAGATACTCCTCAATTTATTTTATGTCAACCTATAGAAATGATATGGTTTACCAAAAAATGTGTATATCTGTTTGACTATTGAAAACGGTACTGATTTTGAATCAAGAGGTGAATAGGATGAAATAATCTTGCTAAAAGGATATAATAGTAAGCGTGAATAAAGCCGTTCCATGAAGAAGCTGAAACATGGTGGGGAAAATCTTAAATCTAACGCAGGACAGGAGCGAATTTATGAAGCAGGATAAGGACAGATTAAAGGCCAAGGAGCGTTATGCCGCGGGGAAAATGCGGCAGCATTCCACCAGAGCCTTGTTTTTTATTGGCGGTTTCGGGGCAGCTTCCTGGGCACCGTTGGTACCGCTTTTGCGGGAAAGATTGGCCATTGGCGAAGATGTGCTGGGCATGCTGCTTTTGTGCATTGGTATTGGTTCACTTTTGACCATGCCGCTGTCCGGTGCAGCCGCTGTACGTTTCGGCTGCCGAAGGACACTTATGGTGGCGGCCACAGCCTTTGCGTTGCTGTTGTTGGTTTTATGCCAGGTAGACAGCATGGCAGCTGCAGCAGTTTCCCTGCTTATCTTTGGGGCGATGATGGGATGTATTGACGTCGTGGTCAACATTCAGGCAGTATTGGTGGAAAAAGCGGCTAAACGCCGCCTGATGTCCGGGATGCATGCCTTATGGAGTGTGGGTGGTTTTGCCGGAGCAGGGCTGTTTGGTATCTGGGTGGGGACCCTGGGGCTGACGCCGTTTGCTTCTACCTGTATTGCCGCAGGGAGCATGCTGCTTACACTGGGCTTTTTTGCCCGTCATCTGTTGCCCTTTGGTGGTGAAAGCGGCGGGACCATGGTAGCTGTCCCCAAGGGGATTGTCACCTTTGTGGGGGTGGTGGCCTGCATTGCCTTCCTGGTGGAAGGTGCGGTCATGGACTGGAGTGGTGTATTCCTTACCACGGTCAAGGACTTGGATATGTCTCTGGCAGGTACGGGTTTTACGGTATTCTCTGCGGCCATGCTTATCATGCGGCTCATGGGGGATGCTACGGTGCAGAAACTGGGGCAGAAGCCTGTGGTGCTAGGAGGAAGCTTGTTAGCATTCCTGGGGTTCCTGCTGGTTATTTTTGCTCCCAGCCAGCTGCTATTATACGCAGGTTTCTTTGCCATAGGCATTGGCAGTGCCAATATCGTTCCGGTGTTCTTTTCCTTGTTGGGCAAGCAGAAGGATATGCCTATCAGTATGGCAGTGCCGGCAGTAAGCACCTTGGGGTATCTGGGAATCCTTATGGGACCTGCGGCCATAGGCTTTCTGGCTCATCAGACCAGCCTTTATATGGCCTTTGCTTTTTTGGCGGCACTGGTGGCCGTGCAGGCTGTTATCGCAGCTTATGTTTATAAAAAAGTTTTGTAAAGATAATGTTGTAGAAAATGGAGTGGAATATATGAGCAAGATTATATTTATAGATGTAGATGGCACACTGGTGGATTATGACAATGTTTTGCCGGCCTCGGCGGTAGAGGCTATTCGCAAGGCCAGGGCTAACGGCCACAAGGTATATATCAGCACCGGCCGCAGCAGGGCAGAGGTCTATCAGGAGATTTGGGATATTGGCCTTGACGGCATGATTGGCGGCAATGGCAGTTATGTGGAAGACAATGGGCAGGTGGTCATGCATCAGCTGCTTACCGTAGAACAAAGCCGCCGAATTGTGGATTGGCTCCATGAGCGCAAGTTGGAATTTTACCTCGAAAGTAACAATGGCCTCTTTGCCAGTGAAAATTTTGAGACAAGAGGTGAGCCGGTCATGCAGGAATACTCGGCTCGCAAGGGCCAGGACAACGCTGCCAAGATGACCGTCCGGCAAGCCTTCCCGGAAATGATTTTTGATGGGGAACTTTACCGGGATGACCTGAACAAGGTCAGCTTTATTCTCGAAAGCTATGAAGATTTTTTGGCAGCTAAAGAGGCTTTTCCAGATTTGCAGGCAGGCACCTGGGGCGGTGTCGGGGAAACGGCCCTGTTCGGCGATTTAGGGGTAAAGGGGATTACCAAGGCTCATGCCATTGATGAGCTCTTAAAGCATATTGGCGGCAAAATTGAGGATACCATTGCCTTTGGCGATGCTAAGATTGATATTCCCATGTTTGAATACTGTGCCGTGGGTGTGGCAATGGGCAATGGTGGCGAGGAAATCAAGGCTATTGCTGATTTCGTAACGGATGCCGTGGCAGAGGATGGACTTGCTCATGCTTTCCGGCGGCTGGACTTAATTTGAACACCCCTCCGTCTAAAGAAGCGGAGGGCTTCATGTCATTTATGATAAAAGGGCATGAAAAAATACGCATAGAAAGACGCAGGCCAATATACCTGCGTTTTTCTATGCGTACAACCTATAAGAAAAGATGTTCCCTATAGGCTTATTTGAGCTGCTTGTGGAAAAAGTCCGCTACGAGTTTTGCGGCACCGGCAGTATCTTTGCTAAATCCGTGGTCTTCGCCAGGGATAAGTTTTAGCTCGCCATGGAAGTAAATCCGCTGATAGCGGAGACTGTACGTGTAGGGAACAACGGTATCCTGTGTTCCATGCACCATGAGAGCAGGACCCTGATACTGGGAGGCTGTTTCGTATATGGGGAGCGTTTGAGCAGTTCTTACATAGTTGGCACCGAGCTTCAGGCCGTTGAAAATATCCACGGCTTCCGGGAGATTGCTTACATCGTATTGCTTGCCAAAGAGAATGCCGCGGATGGCATCTTCACGCAGAACAGCAGCAGGAGCCATCAGAGCAAGGCTCTTAATTTTCTGTGTGCCCAGAATACCTGCTGTCATACTGGCAACAACGCCACCCTGTGAGTGCCCGGCAAGAGATACACAGGTTACACCGGGGAGCTTTACCGCATAGTCATAGACCTTTTTGGCATCTTCGATTTCGTTGGGAACAGTCATATCCTGAAAACGCCCCTCGCTCTTGCCGTGGCCATTAAAATCAAAGCGCAGGGAAGCAATACCATCCTTTTCCAGGGCATTTGCCAAAGTAGTCAGCGGTGCATTTTCCATATTAGCCGTAAATCCGTGCATGATGATGACCAACGGGTAGTTCTTTTGCCGGTCCGGTGTCTGTAAAACGCCAACCAGTTTGCCATGGTCGCCATCAATGGTGATGTTTTCGCTTTTGGCAAAGGTCTGCTGTCCACAGACGTTTAGCAGACTAAAGGTAAAAGCCCCAACCAGGGCAAGGTGTTTTAGGATTTTCATATACAATAGCTCCTGATTCATCTCAATTAAAAAGTTAATTTTTCTGCTTTTTTCAGTTCTTCAATTTTAGGCCGTCATGAAACGCCTTGCCCACTACCGGCCCCACCAGTCGATAGGTTTTTGTGGCAATATCGAAAATAATGGGCTGCAGTTTGTCGTAGTCCACTACGCCATCCGTCAGAACTTTTTCATCCGCTTGCTGGGCAATGATTTTGCCCACTAGAATGCCTGTTTCGTCACTGTAGCTCACACATTCACATTCCAGGGTAACCGGGAATTCTTCAATGATGGGAGCATTGACGTGGGCACTTTTGTGGACATGGCAGCCAGCTTTTTCAATTTTATTGACTTTGCTGCCTGTCTCCACACCGAAGTAATCTGCGATTTCTACCGTATCTTTGGTAGCAAAAGCCACAGTGAACGCCTTGGTATGCTTGATGTTCTCCGTGGTTTTGTGTTTCGCCAAAAACAGGGTGATTTCATCAAAATCAGACTGTGCCCCCCAGGCAGCATTCATGGCATTCGGAACGCCATTCTCATCATAAGTGCCGATGATAAATACTCCCTCTGGGGCAATGCAGGCTTTCTTGCCGGTAAATTCTACGCTCATGCAGATTCCTCCTCATAAAACAAAATTGTACAACATACAGATATACATTTCTTCTTTTTTAGCAGCAATCCTGCACGTTTTTGAGGAAAATTTTTCGTGGAATATGGATGAAATCCTCATCCCGAATAATGACTTTTTGGCGGATAAAAGTGGCTGTATTAGTTTTTTGACTATACATACGGTTATGGTATTTTTCATTACGCTGCACAGTAAATTTTTTGTAATTTTCTTAGTTGGGATACCCCGCAGCTTTTGCTTTATCGTACCACATCTGTGCCGTATCCATATCCTTTGCCACGCCCAAGCCGTTTTCATACATACGTCCCAGCGCTGCCATAGCCGGGGCGGCAATAATGTCGCCACGTTGCGCGGCTTGGCGGTACAATTCTACGGCTTTGCCGTAGTCCTGGGGAACACCTTTTCCAAGTTCGTATAATCTGCCCAGATAATATGTGCCCGTTATGTCTCCACGGGAGAAGGCCTTTTCGTACCATTTTGCAGCTTCTTTGGCATCGGGCTTCACGCCATAACCATTTTCATAGCAGATACCGATGTAGCGGGGAGCTTTCAGATGTCCCTTGGCATCGGCAGCGTAAAAGTTTTGCAAGGCTTTGGCGTAATCGCCTGCCTTATAGGCGGCCACCCCAGCATCCAGCATAGCTTTGGCGAGTATACTTTGCTGACTATGGGGTGTTTTACCCTTTCGCTGCTCAAACAGCCAGTCCCGTATAGCTTCGATGTCGTAGGCAAAAGACCAGGTATACATGTGGTTGCCGCCTGCAAAGACCGTGTAGTTGATGGGAGCACCATTACCAGCCAGCTTTCTGGCTTTGGCATTTATTTCTGTCATAGGGGCATGGCTATTCCAAAACGCTTTGTTTCGTGCCACTTTGCTTCCCAGGGATTCCCAAAGAGATGTGGCTGCATTCATGCCGGGAAATGCCTTGGTATCACCTTCGCATACCGTTATCCAGAGATTCTTATCCTTGATGGCTGCCATTTCTTCCACATTCCACTGGCAGGCCACAAGCCATTGCGCAGCGAACAAATCCGGATATTTGTTGCTGATGGCAATATTGGTCATGCCACCTTGGGACTGGCCGGTGCCGTAGATGCGGTCTTTATCCACGCTATAACGGTCAATCACATCAAACAATAAGTCCGATACCAGCGTCAGTCCTGGTGTCCAGACGTTTTCATCCGTGGTCAACATCCCCAGCTGCTCTACCAAATCAGCGGTGTATTGGGGAGCCAGCACGATACATTCGTGTTTGGCCTGTTCTGCGTCGCTTGCCCAGACAGTAGCTCCGTTGCCCTGAAATAAAGGCGTGGTAACTGCATTGATATTGGCACTGGCATCGGCCACAAAGAACAGCAGGGGATATTTCTTATGGGCATCATAATCGGCGGGCAAGTATAGGTTGTAAGGGATAGTTGCTCCAACTGTACTATCTGTAAAACGATACTGCTTAAATTTTGCAATATCCGGTTCCTGGGCAGCGGTGCTGGCTATAAATTCGCTGTTTGGATATTCTGTGCCGTCGAAAGCTCTTATGGGGTTGACCTGCTTCACTTCAAGTGTCAGGTCAGGCAGTTTTCTGTTGGAACGGCGTGGAGCATCATTGCCGTTTTTGCCGTTATTATCCTGCCCAGTTTTTTTCACTCCCTGCCCTGGCTGTCCTAGAGGCTGGTCGCTGGCACTGTTTTGGTGAGCGAACTCTAAAATAATATAGCGGCCCAATCGGCTGGTGTTGGAAGTCTGCGGCTGATTGTTTACATAAACCTTGGCAATTTCTTTGCCCGTTGCCGAAAAATCAGCAACATTGACAGCATCCGGCTTGATATCTCGTGGATATTCCAGAATTGCTGCTGCTACTTTTTCACCATCGCCATACACATTGGTAATGGCCGTGACCCTTTGCAGTCCTTGTTTGTCTGCCTGCTGGATAATCGTTTTAGTGGCTGCTTGAGCATCCAAAGGTGCATATGCCATAAAGCACCCCGCTCCGGCCAAGGCCATTGTTAATGCCTTCTGCCATTTTTTCATAATGAATCACCTCGACATGATTTACAGCAACAAAAAAATCGACGCTCCCTAAAAAGGGCAGAAAGCCACTGAGGCTCTCCACGTCGATTTTCTGCCGCCGAAGCGGCACGGCTCCTACACAGCCGTTTATGCTATTGAGCATACTATATCACATTTGTGGCATTAAGACAATGGTTCTTAGCCTTATAGATGAACAAACAGCCCGACCTTATCCAAAGTGTTGGAAAAGCCTATTAGCAATATCCATAAGCTGGCCGTTCACGCTTTGCAATATGCAGCTAGTCATGCGGAACCAGCTTGGAAGTATATCTTTTACTTAGTCGGTCAGCGACGTGGGCATACCGAGCCGTTATTTTTGGATCACGGTGGCGAAGTGTGTCCTGCACCAGTCGTAAATCCTTGGTTTCCTTGTATAAATTCGTGCCACAGCTGTGCCGGAAAACATGGCAGGAGTAGCCGGGATGCTTCAAATCGCAGGCAGTCAGCGCTTTATTCATAATGGAGCGAATCCCGTTCCGGGAAATACGCCCCATCAGGTTCCTATTAGATGAAGAAAGAATCAGCGGCGTGAGAACGCCATCTTTTTTTATTTCCCGGTCACTCGGAATAGACTGCAGGTATTCTTCCAGAATAGTAAAGGTTTCATCGCATGGATATATGGGTTCCATTCGTCCCTTGGCTCCTTTACCTCGAACCATTATAGCTCGGACATCCCAGTTGATATCTTCCACGCAAGCGCGGTGCACCTCAATATTGCGCAGCCCTTCAACGCCCATCAGGTACAGGATGAGCGTGTTCCTATACCGTGTAAATGGATTCGTATCTTCATCAAAAACATGTACGATTTCATTCATCTGCTGGGGAGTATAGTAATGTAACAGCGCTTCACTGTTACTGTCGATAGATGGTGCTTCTAGCTCTGTAGCTGGGTTTATCCCTATAAGACCGACTTTCTTTGCGGCAGCATAAAAGGCTTTTACTGCGACAAGCATAACTTGAATGCTGTCGGCCTTGTACTGCCGGTTCAAAAGAAACTCTCGATACAGGATAAGCTGATACTCGTTCATTGCTAACGGATTGCGTTCATGGGAAAGGCACCAACGGATGAAGAAATCAATCTGATTGCAGTAATGCCGCATGGTATCATCGGAGGGATTTCCCTTGGCAACAACCCGGCGAATGAATTCAGCATAGTGCAGGATGAAATATTCCGGGGTAATCTGATGAACATCAAGCGTTTGTGATAATGAATTTGTTGATATAGTCAAATTAGTGTCAGACATGGAATTCTTCTCTCTAAGTTATCAGATAATTATGGTAATATCGGTTGTTGCGAAAAAGATGGTGGAAATGTTTCTTTTTTCATTTTACAGTGCCTTTGAGGAATTAGCAACACTAAGATTATAAAATTGAACTCCTTATGGAAAAACAGTCATAAGGAGTATTTTTACGCTCATTTAGGGCTGCAAAATGGCATGAGGCGATTTAAGCCGTCTAGCAGCCCCTGTGAGCAGTTTTTGTTTTAACGTGATATTCATTTCATATATGCGAGAGGTGAATATCGTAGCATACAGACAATTCTGAGAGGTCATTTTTCGCAAAGGTCACTTTATTTTTTAACATACATAAATGATTGAGGCTGCTAATTTGCAATCACACAGCGCAAACTAATCCTGAAAAGGATACCTTTGCTAACTAAATCATCTTACTTTCACGTTTACGCTTGGTGATTGGCTCTTGTTCAGGCTTTTGTTCTTGATAAATAAAAGGAACATATATTTTTTTTATGCACTCGACCACTTCTTGCAGAAGATGTTCTCTCGTAACATTAGGTGTCATAAGAGAACTACCTTTGTTTACTGCAACATAAGCCATTAGCGAATTAATTGACACAATACCGTGATTTTGAAGCTCTATTAGCAGACTAAAATCGTACGGCGATAAAGAAGTTTTTTTCTCCAAATAATTCTTAATAGCACGAAAAACTAAAGGATGGTATGTAGTTTGTCCCTGCGAGTGAGCATAATCACACTCCAATAGTTGTAATAATCCGGACTGGAAAAAATCTTCAAAAGGATTATTTTCATTAGGGATCTCGATATCCGGCAGACGAATTCCTGTATCTGTGCGAAATTTGTACTTGGCCAAAAGTAAAGAATCAGCTGGTCTCTCTTTTTCCGCTCGTAATATCATCCTACTATGTACTTTAATACCACTCGCTTGATCATTATCTGATAAAACATCTTCACAGATCATGCACAGAAAGTATTCAGCTGAAGATGTAAGTGCAGGTTTATGATGCTTAAGCCAACTGTCCAAATTGACAATTTTCGGTAGAAAATAATATTTCCCGTCAAATTTTACAATGCCTGGTGTCAAATAAACACCATCGTCTTTAGTTTCAAAATCGAGACCTACAACTATTCCATCGCCAAAATTGGCGTGGGACAGTTGCAGAAATTCTCGCGGGTAACGGTAAGTTTCCTCCAACATCTGCACCGAAAGAATATCACCAGCTTTAAATACAATTTCAGTGTATTCACGAAAATCCATGATCTTCCCTACCTTTTTCCATCAAAAAATGACGCCATTTGTTCAAAACTATGATATTCTCCATCCACTTTATCATTAGATTGATTATTGATAAGAGAATATTTTGTTTCGCCGTTTTCGCCATAACTAATTCGCACTTGATATATGCGAAAACCATAACCATTTTTAGCCGGAAGTAAGAATATGCATTGCTCTTTTTCAGCCTTGCTATGTAGAGTAATATTGTTAAGTGGCGTAATGATGTTTTTTTCTACATCATCACTGCTCCAATAAGTATTATCAACAAGACGATTCTTTAGTGTTCCTAAATCCATATCAGTACGTTTGCTTTTATCTAGCTCAAAATTATAAAAAACACTATTTTTTTGCTGACCATAGGCATCTCGTACTATAAAATGTATTCTCCTACCAGAAATAAAGTTTCGGAGCAAGTAAGATTTACTGTCGCTCAACGCCGTTTTCTCATTCTCATCTCCTATATCTTCATAAATGGTATAAAGCATTTTGGGTGGAGCCATCTCAATCTTGGGTTGAATTTGACTAAACTCCTTAGCCATAAGATAACGAATACTTCCTTCAAGGCAAGCAATTTTAAGCTCCTCGGTTCTATCCTCCTCCGTAACACTACTACTATTCCGACGAATATTCCTCCCAGGAACAAATTCCTTCATAAGGTCATGGAAAAGTGTAATGTTACAGGATTGACCGGAAAGTTTATAGTAATCAACTTCCTGAAGTGTTTTGTTGTCATATTCACCTAGTAAAATACTTAAAAGAGCATAAATATCCGGACAAATAATGCGACTTATTTCCTTAATAGTGATGCGGATATTCTCTAAAGGAGCAAGTTTCTTTTCCATGAGAGCATTGCTGTCTTTACGAGTATAGAGATAGTAATCTTCTTGTCCGCCGATGCAGATATTTCGGTCCTTCTCATCATTGAAGTTTACGGCAACTGTACTGGATGATTTATAAAATTCGATCTTGATTGATTCCGCCATCTGCCACAAGTAATTGTAATTACGTCGCATATGCCGTTTGTCATCATTAAATTTTGCATCTTGATAGCACGTCGGAATATGATCTTCGGCGGCTTCATATGCCGCAGTGAAGTCTTTATATAGTTCATTTTTAGCATCAAAGATTTTTTTATCATCTGCACCTTCATCCAGTTTAGTCATAATGTCGATTTCATTATCAGAAATAATTTTCAACATATCTGGATTTTGTTTCTGTTGAAGGCAAGCATCAATTTTAATTTTTAACAGTTGTAAAATGCGGTAAGTAATATTATTACCACCAAAAGCCGAATCACCATTTTCAAAACTAGTCTTAACGGAAAGGATTTTTTTACCCTCACCAATACTTGAAGCATTTTGACTATACTCACATTTCGCTAAATCCGTAGTGCCTCCCCCGCAATCAATGACAAATACAGTCTCCGATTTGCCATCTTCCATTTCGTTGATGCGTTTAGAAATATGATTGTATACGATGGCAATTCCTTCATCTAAACTGGAATCGTCAGCCAGTACTAAGAAGCCCTCTTTTTTGGGGAACATTTGACGCATTTTTCCCAAGAAGCTATCTTTAAGCTTAACTGGTGCAGAAAAATGAAGAGATTTAAATTGTTTGTGAAAATGTTGCTCCGATAAAGCAATTACATGACTAAGATAAGCTTTGATTACATCTTCACGACGCACGACCCTATTGTTGCCGTTGGCATCAAAGATTTCTTCATCACGATCCAAATCGTTAATCCAGCTTTTTATTTCATGGAACACAGTAGCCTTGCTTTCAAAGTGATCCGACTGAATATGTTTTCGGGCCTCGTATCCAAAAGCATAGTGAATAGGCTGTCCGTCCTCGCAGGACTCTACATATACTAGTGTGGGAAGCATACGTTTGGTAGTGCCACAAGTAACATCGGGAAACTCGACAAATTCCGGCTGATTTGCCTGTTCGTCAAGTATACCGTAGCTTCCAGCGGTAGTGTTGCTAGTGCCGAAATCAATGCAAAGTGTCCTTTTAGCATCTTCCAATTTTCGGAAGCCAATTTCACAGTCCACTGCATAAAAAGCATTATCGTCTTTATCTTCGGGGAAAAGGATAATCTCATGCTTGCGATTTTTTTGAATAGAATCGTAATCAATATCCTTAGCCTCAAAAACTAATTGTGGCTCTTGAATGTTTCCTTCTAAATGCCCTACCGCCACAGTTTTGTTCAGATGAGTATTAAAAAGTGCCGCCTTACCATGCGTAATTTGAGGAGCATTATTCTTCAGCCTCAAAGCAAAGTTATCCTGTGCGCGAATCGGTATTTTATCTGTAACAACAAAATCGGCGTAACTAATGGATGTTATTTTTTTCTTTTCACCGTTTTCATAAATTTTATCCATGGCTTCCATAGTCAAAATTTCAACATTAACATCCACTATGATTTTTTTAGATTTATCTTCTCCATTGTTCTCTTCATCAAAAATTTCTTTCCTCGCAGAATTACCAATAGTATTGACTGCTACATCACTCGAGCCACTCTCGTTTGCTCCCAAAGTAAATATTTCAAAAAAAAGTTGCAAATATCCTTTTTTATCTAAACGACGAAAGCCAGTTTCTATAAAAGTGATATTAGCATTAGTGAGACTCTTTTTTAAAAATTCCACCACACTGTCTCCAGGGGTAGTTTTTGCCATGACGAAATCTCGGAAACTAGATTCGGTGTCAAAGTCAAAACCATCTACATCAAGTTCCATTTCTACTAAGCTATCCTTTATTTTCTTAAGTTCCAACCGTATCTTAGTTGTCGGTTTACCGTTGGGAAGTAAGAACGACCAATCGCGCTCTTTTTTTTTCTGCTCGTCCAATTTCTTTACCTCCTTTATGATTAGGCCAAAAACTACATTACACTTTTTCCATGATGGCCGGAATGGCTGTGCGGAAAGTATCTTCTAGTTCATTCATATTATTTAGCTTATAAGCATCTCCCTCATTTGCTAGCTTCTCTAAAAAAGAATATTCCACACCATTACCGACCCCTATAGCAACAATACGAATTCCATGACTACGCAATTCATCTGCTTTGTTAAGTGTTTGGCGATCACTTGCAGGATATGGATGTCCATCGGAAATAATAATAACCACTTTACTGTTCGTGCTTTCTGCAAGTGCTTTATCAGCTTCATCAAAAGCTGCAATCATATTTGTTTGTCCTCCAGCACAAATAGAATTGATTTGTGCATGCATAGCTTGAGGGTCTTGACTAAGCTCTAGCAAAAGATTGGCATAAGTATTAAAATATACAAGCCCCAAACGATGCGTAGAAAAATCTATAAGCTCATTAACTAATGCATTACAAGCTTTTTGAGCCTCAGTCATTGGCTGCCCGCCCATGCTGCCGGATGCATCCAATAATGACATAAAATCAACAGGCATTTGCCGCGCTTTAATAGCCACTTTCTCATTTTCGCGAATTAAAATCTGCTTACGCACATGGGTGTCCATATCTTCTGCTGTAACCTTTAGTGTCTGGTTTTTATCGTAGCTAAAAGTCACATTGATGCTTGGTGTACCTTTCGGTGCAGGA
>CADBYQ010000011.1:0-5516 GCA_902798865.1 Pseudoselenomonas ruminantium
GGTTTATCCGTCCATCGAAACCATCCGCATGGTCAACTCTGGCACCGAAGCAACCATGAGCGCTCTGCGCCTGGCACGCGGCTATACGGGCCGGGAAAAGATTGTCAAATTTATCGGCTGCTACCATGGCCATAGCGACAGCCTGCTCGTCAACGCCGGTTCCGGCATGGCGACCTTCGGCGTGCCGAGTTCGCCGGGCGTAACGAAAGGCACGGCACAGGATACGATTTCCGTACCCTACAATGATGAAGAAGCCATTACGAAGGTGATGGAAGAGGTCGGTGACGAAGTTGCCGCCGTTATCGTGGAGCCGGTAGCCGGCAATATGGGGCTTGTCCTGCCGAAACAGGGCTATCTTAGAAAACTCCGCGACCTTACGGAGAAACACGGCGCCCTGCTGATTTTTGACGAGGTTATGTGCGGTTTCCGGGCCTCCTTGGGCGGCGCACAGGCAGCTTACGGCATCACGCCGGATTTGACCTGCTTAGGCAAAATCATCGGCGGCGGCCTGCCCGTAGCAGCCTACGGCGGCCGCAAGGACATCATGGCCAAGGTTTCGCCGTCCGGCCCGGTCTATCAGGCGGGCACGCTCTCCGGCAATCCGCTGGCCATGACCGCAGGCCTTGCCACGCTGCAGATTATCACCGCAGAACCGGAATACGGCAAGGCCGATTACAGCCGTGAACTGACCTTAAAGACGAAGAAACTGCTCCTTGGCTGGCAGGAAAAAGCCAAAGCCGCAGGCGTTGCCATTCAGGCCCATCAGGCAGGCTCCATGTTCGGCATCTTCTTCAGTGAAAAAGATGTGTTGAATTATGAGGACTCCTGCAACGCCGATCAGGAAAAATTCAAGGTCTGGTTCAAGGCCATGCTCGAACAGGGCATCTACCTTGCCCCGTCCCAGTTTGAAACCCTCTTTATGAGCGGCGCCCATACGGATGAAGATATTGATAGAACCATTGCAGCGGCAGAAAAAGCATTTGCAGCTGTAGCGGCTATGGAAAAATAAAATAACAACAATAGTTAGGCTTGACCGGTCAAATGTTGACTGGTCAAGCCTTTTTATAAACATAAAACATGAAATATAAACATAAAATGTAAAATATAAATACGAAATATAAAATTGGCAGGCAAAAATGTAAAATGATTTATCAAAACATAAAGAGAGTCTGTTGTAATTTTATAAATGACCAAAGTACGATAGTCATTTGGGAATGAGTGAACTTCATCCAAAAGCTGGAATATTGACTGAACAGGCAGGAAAATTTTTATGTTATGGAGAATAACACCATAAATGTTATATGGTGCAGCTAATTAGAAGTCAAAGTGGGGTGTGTTTATGGCAGATAAAAAGAATATCAGCAAAGTCACGTTAAAGTCTCGTCCGGGGAATCTTTCTTTTGCCAGGCGAATGAATGTTACCGAAGCAAAGTTTTGGCAGACGGATTTTGCCAAAAGACATTCTGTCAAACTGCCTTTGCTGGTAACGGATAAGGCTGTGTTGGCTTCCAAGGGGCATGAAATGCCCCCGGAAAAACTGGAAAAAGAAATAATGGATCCAAATCCACAAAAGAGCCAGTCCTGTACATTGTCTACGGAATGCGATACCTTAAGAATTGACTATGGCATAAAGGTGCTGCCGGTAAAGGATGGCATGTACAGTTGTTCAGACTATGCTTATCGGACAGCGATTTATCAAAAGATAGATGAATATATTGCCGAAGATGGTTTTCTGACCTTGGCAAAGCGCTATGTGAACAATATCGCCAATGCCCGCTTTCTATGGCGAAATCGCAAAGGGGCTGAAGCTATTGAAACCATCGTTACGATTGGCAACAAGGAATACCCGGCATTTGATGCCAAGGATTTTGACTTGGATGTTTTCGTGGATGACAATAAAACAATCAATGATATAGCCCGGCAGGTAGCGGATACCTTCGCCGGTAAGCAGGAATATTTGAATATGTATATTACCTGCTTTGTGAAAATCGGTTGTGCAATGGAAGTATATCCTTCACAGGAAATGACCATAGATGAAGAGAAAGGGAAGCAGTTGTTTGTCTTTGAAGGCAGTGCGGGGATGCACTCGCAGAAAATCAGTAATGCTTTGCGAACCATTGACACCTGGTATCCTGATTATGCTGCATACGAGTTTCCCATCCCCGTTGAGAATTACGGAGCTTCAAGGGCGGTAGGCATAGCATTTCGCCCGGATACCAAGAGTTTTTACAAGCTCATTGATAAGTTAGTTTTGAAAAATGAAGATATACCGATTGAGGACAAGCATTATGTTATGGCTGTCCTTATTCGGGGCGGGATGTTCAGCAAGAAACAGGAAAAATAAGCGTGTTTGAGGTAGTAATTATGTTTAGTCAAATGATAATTATAAAACCCGGTACGGGCATATCCGCAAATGTAATTATCTCTGAAGACATATTTCCTGTATTGCACCGCTTGTTTGTTAATCATGGCAAGAAGTTTGGCATAACCTTTCCTGCTTATACTTTTGACAAAAGAGGCAGCCTGGGGAATATTATTGAGGTCTTATGTGAAGATGATAAGGCTTTGGCAGAACTTCGGCTTGAAGAAGTAATGGCGCCCATAAAAGATGATGTAAAGGTGAAAAGGGAAATAGCCGAAACCGATGATTATATGCTCTTTAAGCGTGTCCGTGGAGAAAGTCAATTTGAAACGACCAAAAGGCGTATGGAGAAACGTGGACATACTGAGTTGGGGCGGCCTTTGGCTATGCATATTCGGAAAAGGAATCAGCAGGTATTTTGTCATGCATATATCAAGGTGAAAAGTGCTTCTACAGGCAAGGCTTATAATATCTTTGTTGCTCCTGCGGATGTGAAACATGGCAATTTTTCTGCCTATGGATTGGTTCTGCGAGGTGAGGAGCATGCTTAGAAAGAAGATGCTGGCGGCCATCAAGGGAACAATGTCTGAAGAAGAGAAAATTGCCAAGTACATTGATGGTCTTTTGCAGGCCATAGACAAAAATTATCTTGCTACGCATGTTGCTAAATTTACGGAAACGAACAGTCCCGGCAATATTGGCGCTTATGATGATTCGCAAGATGGTTTTAGCTGTGGATATTTGTGTACAGCTAATTCAGGCTGGCATGATTTTGACATGGTAACGAATGATGCAAAATATAAGCGGCCGCATGGTTTCATTGCTATGGAAATGCAGGATGGACGTACTGTAATGGAACACTTGCAGGAAGATAGTGCAGAGCTCAGGCAGGAAATGGAACAGCTCACAGATAAATATGATGAAATTCGGAATGGACTATTGAATATGGCCCGGATTCAGCCAGATAAGACCAATCAGTTTATAAAGCAAGTATTTTTTCCTGTGGGAGATTCTTATCATTTGTTAAGCGTATTGCCTTCAACCGTATTGAATTATGAGGTGGGGGCAAGATTGTTCAAATCCCAGTTGTCGCAAATAAGGCTGAAACTTTTGACCGATAAAGCTGCATCTACAACCGGCAGCCGACTGGTCAGTAAAAATAAATGGCCTATAGTTTTTCAGTCACTACCGCCTAAGTTTTTGGAAAAATCGCTAACTAAGGTTTTGGATAAGGAGTTCCTATTGCCGGACATGGATATTGATGAAATGTCCGGTGTGGAAGCCGGTTGCCTTGTTGATGCGTCCTTGTTGTCTATGATAATTGAAGAAGGCAAGCGAAAAGGGGAAGGAAATTATCGGGTGGCATATTTGCGGGACGAGCGTAAGGAAGAGACGGTTCAAGCATTCTTAGCGAAGTATGGTTACCATGGTATTCCTATAGGTTACGAAATTCATCATATTGTGCCATTGAGTCAAGGCGGTGCCGATTCAATAAAGAATATGATTATGCTCAGCATAGAAGACCATGCCAAAGTTACTGAAGCTCATGCTGCATATTTCAAGTGGAGATAATGACGATGATAAGATATGTACTGCTTGAAAAAGTGAATATTGAAAATGCTAATGCCTTTAATAATATTACAGTAGGGATTCCGGCGATCACTGGTTTTATGGGCTTTGCTCATGCATTGGAGAGAAAACTTAAAGCAAAAGGGGGAACGATAAAAATATCTGGTGTCGGCTTGGAATTTCATGAGTACGAATTAAAAGGCTATAAGAACAAAGAGGGGCAGTATGTAACGACTTTTCCTTTACCGGGAAGCATTCCTGGCTTGAATGAGAAAAAACTCGATGCCCATATTATGAATCAGGCTTATATTGATTTGAATATGTCGTTTGTTTTGGCAGTTGAGGGCAGCCACATTGATACATCCATATGTAAATCAATAAAAGTGGCTGTGGAGACATTGCGGATAGCTGGTGGAATCATTCGCAGTTATAAGGCTGTACGATTGATGGATACACTGGCGGATATTCCCTATGGTTATTTCTTAACTTGTAGGCAGGATGTGTTAAATGATGCTGTTGGTAATGATATGCTGGATAAAATGATTCATGCTTTACAACAGGACAACACACTTATTCCCATTGCCATTGGGTTTAAGGCACTTTCTGAGGTGGGGCATGTGGAAGGTCAGCGTGACCTGGAAAAAGACCACTGCTTTGTAGAAAGTGTGTTCAGCCTGGGCGGATTTGAGTGCAGCAAATCTATAGAGGATATCAACGCATATTTGTGGCGCTATAAAACAGGAGAAGGATTATATCTTTGTACCATAAATTGTTAGGCTATACGCAACCCTTTAGTATTCAGGCCGCAGGCGCCTTGGGGAAAAAAGGGTATTTTTACAAAAGTTTCTCTAAGGCCAATAATATCAAGGGGTGACGCATTTTTTACTACGGTGTACCGCCGTGTAGGTGGTTTAGAAGACTGTCAAACACCGTCTGTACGACTTCTTGCAGTGTACCGCCGTGTAGGTGGTTTAGAAGAAGAAGTGCATATGTCACAAGCAAGCAAAAGAGTGTACCGCCGTGTAGGTGGTTTAGAAGACAATGCTCAACCCTTCGTTGCCGAGAAGCGCGTGTACCGCCGTGTAGGTGGTTTAGAAGTCTGTTTTGCGGTCAAGCCATTCAATTTGATTGTGTACCGCCGTGTAGGTGGTTTAGAAGGCCACCGAACAGTACCCCCGCGATAATCAGAAGTGTACCGCCGTGTAGGTGGTTTAGAAGAGTAATGACACCACCAAGCGAGCCTGCAATCGGTGTACCGCCGTGTAGGTGGTTTAGAAGTCTGGCACGGAAATACCTATCGGGATCATCAGGTGTACCGCCGTGTAGGTGGTTTAGAAGTTCCCGGCGCGAAGTTTGGCACGCTTCCCGCGGTGTACCGCCGTGTAGGTGGTTTAGAAGAGCGTGCGGCAATTCAGTGCTAAAGAGTCAAAGTGTACCGCCGTGTAGGTGGTTTAGAAGTTGACAACAATTTAACGAAAATCTAATTTTTAGTGTACCGCCGTGTAGGTGGTTTAGAAGAGTACGGACAATCGAATGTACTGTCTTCGTCTGTGTACCGCCGTGTAGGTGGTTTAGAAGAAGCTCA